>DATJKY010000739.1:0-7434 GCA_035490955.1 Terriglobia bacterium
AGTAAGAGTGACGGAACGCTGTACGTAGGCTCGACCAACGACCTCAAGCGTCGACTGGAAGAGCACCGCCAGGGTCGATGTGAATCGACCCGACTGCGCCGGCCGCTCGAGTTAGAGGCCTACGTCGCCGTGAAGGAAGAAGGCGAGGAAGGACCAGGTGCTGCGCTTCTTGCGTGGTGAACTCGACGCAGAATACCAGGACGTCGCCACGGAGCATAGGTTCAACAAAGCGGTCGAGATCGATTGCCTGACTCCCCACGATCAAGCAACGGCAGGACTGAGCCCCGGACAAGTCGGCTTGGGCGTAAAGCTTACACCGAACGAGGTTCGTGCGCACAAGGCCGCTTGGGAAGCGGCGGTGGCCACCGAGATCAAGATGTCAAAGAGGACAGTGCCACAACGGAAACGAAAACAGCTTGAGCATTCGTAGAGGCCGCCTTTAGGCGTGCAACTCTTTGAAACGAAGTTGCCGGGCTAAAGGCCGCCGCTACGGAAACCGTTCAACAGCGATTTTCTCACACCTTGCAGAGCCTTTCCGCAGATCAGGGCGGTAGAGCCGCCAAAAGGTTCGCCCCGCGGCACTCCCTAAGAACCGTTAAGCGCCCTCGCCCCTCACCATCACATCAAACATCACATTTTGCTTGACAAGCTACATAGGCTATGCTAGACTACATTTGGAGTGTTGCTCATGAGCCGTTCGGGCCGCGAGAGATTACCACCAAAGCCGGAATGTCTTTCCGGATCAGCGACATACGCATTTGTTTGTGCCGTTCCATCCCGAAGACGGCCGGGCGGAAGCCTCGAGCGACTGAAGGATCAGGGGGTTGCAAGGCTTGCCGGGCCGAAGGATTGGCGGCGTTCGCGTCGAGGACGTTCAAAGCGAGTAGGCCAAGACGAGTCGACCACATGGAATTTCGGACGAGCGTTGATCCATCACGAAGGCCAGAAGCTGTGAAAAAATCGCTGGCTACCCGCCAATGCGGCTTCGCCGCTTGCTGTGCGGAAAGCCTGCGGCTTTCCGGCAAGCGCCTGAACCCAAAGAGTTTAGTCTTGAGCCTGAGGTCCGGAAGGGCAGAGCCCTTCCGCATAGCGGGCGGCAGAGCCGCAATTTCTTCACACCTTCCCAGGGTTAGGGGTAGCGCCGACCCGCTTTTGGAAACTTGGCGGAACCTGCCGAGACCCCGTCGCCCCGCTCCGCAACCCGCGGAGCGCGGGACTCGGAGGGACCGGGCAGCGGAGTCTTCAACGGGAGATCGGCACCAGTCGGTGCGGGGCGGCTTGCAGACTGGAGGTGGTATGTCCAAGAGAGTTCACCTCTCCAACTTCATACTTTTTGTGGTCGTCCCGTCGTTGACGTTCGGCCAGATCCCAGCGGCCGGTCAGCCACGCCTGATTGACGCCCATCTCCACCACAACGGGGACCCCGCGTTCCTGGATAAGGTAGTCACCAAGCTCGACTCGGTGGATGGGCTGGCCTTTATTCTCACAACCCCGAAAGACCTGGAAAGCGTACGGGCCTTTGTGGCGCGGTATCCCAGCCGTTTGGTCGGCTTTGGGGATATCAAGCTCGATGACCCCCAGGCCCTCGAACTGGTGGACCGGTTTCACGCCGCAGGCTTTCGCGGGCTGGGTGAGTTTAGCGGACCACTGAAAAACTACGACGACAAGAGCTACTGGGCAATCTACGAGCGCGCCGAGAAGTACGGCATGATCCTGCTGTTTCACACCGGTATCGTCAACCGTCCCGACCCGAGTACTCCGGCTGACATCAGCGTCGATCGCATGCGCGCAACCACGCTTGATAATATCGCCCGGCAGTTCCCGAAGCTAACGATCCTCGGCGCTCACCTGGGCAACCCGGACTATGCCTGGGCGGCGGAAATCGCTCGCTGGAACCCCAACCTCTACTTCGACCTTTCCGGCTCCTCGCTCATCAAAAAGCAGAACGACTACACGTTTTTCAAGTCCATCTTCTGGTGGTCCGGAGTTGTCAGTCCTCACACGCCGGCCGGCGGCTCCGATGCCTTTGAGAAATTGGTTTTCGGTTCGGATGTATTCAACGGCGAGCTGGAGGAGTTCGATCGGGAATTGGAACGTTATCACAAGATGCTGGACGCCTGCGGCGTCCCCGCGGCCGCGCAGGCCAACATCTTCGCCGGTACACTGTGGCGCATTCTCGGCCATTGAACTGCCTCGAAAAAAACCCCTCACCCGGCTCACCCGCTTCGCGGGATCGCCACCCTCTCCCCGGGGGACCCCGGGGGAGAGGGTGCCCGAGGTGCGAGGGCGGGTGAGGGTCATTTTCATGGTTTCTGGGTGCTCGTCGGTCTGACGGGTATAAGCGACTGCTAGGAAGAGGAGCCACGATGACTGAATTCCCCCGATTTGAGTTGAATGGCCAAGTCGCTTTGGTGACGGCTGCAGGGCGCGGCCTGGGGCAGGCGATTTCGCTGGCGCTGGCTCACGCTGGCGCAGATGTGGCCCTGGGGCTGCGCGACGTGAACAGTGGAGGCGACTTGGTGCGGGAGATCGAATCGATGGGCCGGCGGGTGCTACCGTTGCAGATGGACATGACACAGCTTGACCAGGTATTTCGCGCCGTCGGCGAGGCAGTAACCCACTTCGGGCAACTCGATATCCTGGTCAACAACGCCGGCTTGGCGCCTGGCAATCTCGCCGAACAGGTTAGTGAGCAAGACTTTGACTTGACGTTGGACGTGAACTTGAAGGGAACGTTCTTTGCCAGCCAGGCAGCGGGACGCGTGATGATCCGCCAGAAGCGGGGTCGCATCATCAACATGAGTTCACAAGCGGGCTTTGTGGCTTTGCCGACGGAATCGGTTTACTGCATGACAAAAGCCGCCATCGCGCACTTAACGAAGTGTCTCGCGGTCGAGTGGGGCCGCTACAACATTACGGTGAACGCCGTGGCGCCCACCTTTATCTTCACGCCCGGCACCGAGGAGGCGCTGGCGGACCCTGCGTTTCGCGCCGACACCATCCAGCGCATCGCGGCACTGCATCGTATCGGCGAGCCCATGGAGGTTGCCGGTGCAGTCGTTTTCCTGGCTTCGCCGGCGGCCTCTCTCATCACGGGTCACACCATCCTCATCGATGGCGGCTGGACGGCGAGATGACCTGGCGCCGAGGTCCGAGGCGGAATGACTGGCGGGGCTAGGACTTCGTGACGGAAGTTCGCGTCGGAAAAAACCCGCTGTCGCGGGGATTAGGCCCTCCCATCCCCGCCGGGGATGCATAATCTAGCCGTGGGCAACGCCCACGGATCAGAAGCCCCAGGGAAACGTCAGACCCTGAAGGGGTCGAACCGGCGAGGCGGAAGGTCTGCAACCCTTTCAGGGTTGCGGCCGAGGCGAGGGTTCGGTACCCGTCGGGCGTTGCCCGACGCTACGTTCTGCGGCCCTTTCAGGGCCGAGACGCTGCGAAACAGTGACGTGGGATTGTTATGACGCGGATTTTTGTCGCGAAGTACGAGGACACCGCAAGTTACTCGCGGAAAACTTGGGCAGTGAGGTCATCGCCGACCAATCTAGGCTCTACCTCCAGTAAAGTTATTAGAAAGGCGAACCGGCTCTCTCACTGCGCAAACCCGAAGAGTCTTGGAAGTCGATCCATCACGACGCCCCGATGCGACGGGATAGCTCATCTCTCATCTCACCGTGACTTCCTTACTTAACCCCTAAGATAACTCCTTAAGCAAACTGGTCTCCAAAGTAAGTCCTCAGGAATTCAACGCCCTTGGGGAAAGCCATCACCCGGGAGAGGGAAGCAGCTTACCAAAAGCAGAAAATTCTTTCCCATGATGATCAGGCAGGGTGTAGAGCGATCTGCCACCTACAAGTGCTTTTCTATCCACTTGCGGATATGAGGGATTGATGTGCGCGGAAACTTGTGAGGCGAGTTGTAGAACCGGAAATCCAGCGAAGCGGCGCGTTGTCCCAGCTTACGGCGAAACTCCAGGTTCTTCTCGCGTGAGAACCAGATGTCCTTGGCGGCGGCGATGTGCAGGACGTGAGTGCGGGCCTTGCGGTAAAGGGGATTCTCATTCCAGTCGCCCGGCACGCCGCCGCACACGCCGATAGCACCACGAATTTCGCGCGGGTGGGTGAATACGAACCGATAGTTGTAGGCGCAGGCCTGAGAGAAGGCCAACAGGAACACGCGGAGCGGGTCGGCGTGACATTTCTTAGCCGCCAGCGCGATCAGCTCCCGGATGGCTGAGTGGTGCAACTCGATCGACTCCTTCATCTTGTAGCTGGTACCCCAGCCAAAACCCACACGATAGGTCTTCGGGTCAAGGAGGTCGTTTGTACCGTAGTGAATGAAGAACTGGTTGTGGCCCTGCAGCGAGATCACAACCATCTTGCCGCCGGCTATGCGGCGCGCCACGCGCATCATGGAGTCTTTGTCGCCCTGGTAACCGTGCAAAGCAATCATCAGCGGCCAGAGCTTTCGCGAATTGCCAGCGTGAGGCAGTTCGAGCTCATAGTAGCGACGGATGGTACTGGTTATGAAATGTTCCATGCTGTGCTGTTTTCAGTCGGGCGGCACGCTAACGGCCAGCAGGCGCTTGGGGCCTTTACCGACTTTAATACGCGCGGCCTCTTGCTCCGTCACTGTGTTGATGATGGAGCAGTCGTCGCTGCTGCTGTTGCTCACCAAGCAGTATTTGCCGTCGGGTGAAAAAGTCACCCAATTAGGACATTCCCCGGTAGGGATCCCCTTCGAAAGCTTCTTTGCTCCGACGTCGTACACGTAAACCCTGGCGTCTGCCAGGCTGGTGACCCAAAGCTGCTTGCCGTCTGGGGAGAGTTCTAGCCCGTGGGTAGGTGTATGAGGCTCGAGCACGCATGTCAATGGAGGCGCGGGGGGAAGCTCTACCCGTTCGATCACCTTTTGCTCAGGAATGCTGGCGATAACAAAGCCATGAAGATCGGTGAGAGCAGCATACAGTACCTTCTCATCCTTGGAGACCGCGTACGGACGTGGCACGCCGCCCAGGGGAATCTTTTGAACGTAATCCATCGTCTTCAAGTCGATGCGGTTAATCTCGCGATCTCCCATGGACGAGACGAACATGTCCTGGTTATTTCCGGCGTTGTAGCAGTTGTGGGGCACCTTGACGGGCAGGGTCTTAACCACCCGACGGAGGGTTGTGTCAACGATATCCACGCTGTCCCTGTCGCGAATGGGCACCCCCACAAATCGACCATCAGGCGTGGCAGCGCACTGGTTCGGCCTTCCGCTGAGGGAGATGGCGTCAACAACACCGCCCGTCGCCGTATCGATAACCTTGAGTTTGTTCTCCGACTCAATAGTGGTGAAAAGCCTTCGGCCATCCGCCGGCGCGCACAGGCCATGAACGTGCTCCCCCACTTTGATGTCCTCGACCACTTTGAATGTCCTGAGGTCAATCACGGTAATGTTGTCACCCAGGCTGTTCGTGACGTAGAGCCTTGTCATACCGCCCGGTGGCGACGATGCCGCGGCCGCTGTGAGGGCGATGATCGACATCGTTAACCAACGGACTCCCAACCGCATGCTCAGCCTCCCGATCGCCGTTTTGGCTCTGGAATGTACGGCTAACATGCAATATACACCACCCAGGCTTCAACGGGGATTCACAAGGCTTTTTCAGTCTGGCCGAACGCCAGATTTCTTTGACGAATCTGCAAATCATGCATAATGATGCAGATGAGAACGACACTTATCATTGAACCGGCTGAGTATGGGTGAACGTCTAGCCAGAAAAGTCCTGCTGATCGGCTGGGATGCCGCCGACTGGAAGGTGATCAACCCGCTCCTGGACCGGGGGCTGATGCCTGCGCTTAACGACCTCGTCAACAACGGAGTGATGGGGAACCTGGCAACGCTGCGCCCCATCCTCTCCCCCATGCTGTGGACCTCCATCGCCACCGGGAAGCGGGCGGACAAGCACGGCATCCAGGGCTTCATGGAGCCGGACCCGCAGACGGGCGGTCTCCGGCCGGTCTCGAGCACTTCGCGCAAGGTCAAAGCCATCTGGAATATCCTCACCCAGCACGGGTTCAAGACCCACGCCCTAGGCTGGTTTGCCAGCCACCCCGGTGAGCCCATCAACGGCGTCTCCGTCTCCGACCTTTATCCCTACGCCGTAGCGCCTCCCGACAAGGCTTGGCCCCTGCCACCAGGGGCTGTTCACCCCGAAAGCCGGCGCCGACCCTTCGCCAAGCTGCGCATGCATCCGGCCGAGGTCACCGAGGCAGCCATTCTACCCTGGATACCGCGCGCGCCAGAGATCGACCAGGAGCAGGACAAGCGGCTGGTGGCATTCGCCAAGATCCTGGCGGAGAACTGCTCCATCCACAATGCCGCCACCTGGATTCTCGAGCATGAGCCGTGGGACTTCGTGGCCGTCTATTACAATGGCATCGACCACTTCTCGCACGGCTTCATGCACTTTCACCCGCCCCGCATGGAGGGCGTGCCCGAAGACCAGTTCGAGATTTACAAGGACGTGGTGAACGGTGCCTACCGCTTCCACGACATGATGCTTGAGGCGCTCGTGGCGCTCGCGGGCCCGGAGGCCACGGTGATGCTGGTTTCCGACCATGGCTTCCACTCTGACCACCTGCGCCCGCGAGGTATCCCCAGAGAGCCGGCTGGTCCGGCTGTGCAGCACCGGCCGTTCGGAATCTTCTGCCTGAAAGGGGCGCACATCAAGCGGGACGAGCGCATCTACGGTGCCACCCTCCTGGATGTAACGCCCACGATCCTCGCGCTTTTAGGCCTGCCGGTGGGCGAGGACATGGACGGACGCGTTCTCGTGCAGGCGTTCGAACAGCCGCCTGAGGTGGAGCGGATTCCGAGTTGGGAAGAGGTTCCGGGAGACTGCGGCATGCACCCGGCCGATCTGCGCATGGACCCGGCGGCCGCCCAGGCAGTCCTCCAGCAATTTGTCGCACTGGGGTACATCCAGCCACCCAACGAGAACCAGCAAAAGGCGGTGGCCGGGGCCTTGCGGGAGCAAAAGTACAACCTGGCGCGCGTTTACCTGGACTCGCGGCGCGCTGCGGAGGCTTTGCCCTTGCTCGAAGAGCTGACAAAGGACCAGCCCGACGAGGTTCGCTTTGCGCAGCACCTGGCGCAGTGTTGCTTGGTGCTTGGACGGCGCGCTGAGGCGAAGACGATCCTGGAGCGCCTGATCGCCCAGGAGCCCAAGCTCGACGAGGCGCCAGCAGAGCCAGCGGCAGAGGCTGACGCGGGCGCGCGGCCCGACGAGCATGGAGCGCGTCAAGCGCCGGCGCTTCCAAGCAAGTCCCGGCCCTGGGTGGACTGGCTGATGGGCGTCATTCAGTTTGAGGAAGGCAACCTGGAAGAGGCGCTCACCTGCCTGCTCCGAGCCGAACAGGCTGAACCTCGTCTGCCCTCCTTGCA
>DATJKY010000740.1:0-6164 GCA_035490955.1 Terriglobia bacterium
GTTCGAGATCAAGCAGGCGCAAGACGGACCTTGTGCTGCTGCGCCTTCTTCTGGAAGTTGGTCTGTGCTTCATGATCGGTGGCCTCCATGCCATCGATCAATAATTAGAGTGGTTCGCAGGGGGTAAGTTCAGATTAGCCCGGACATGGCTCGATCCCGTGCTGGCTTTTCACATAAAATTTTTAGTCGGGTAACGCCCCGTACGCCCTCCCAGCGTAGACCTGCAAGGCACCCGGACTGTTCATCAGCCATCAGGAGGTCAGCATGAAATCTCGGTCTAATTACTCGCACAGAAGCTCAGAGGCTGCCGGCGCAAATGGTTGGCACGGTTTGCGCCGCCGCGTTCTCGCCATGGGAATGGCGGTACTCTTCGCCTTTTATCCGCTGACGCCCGTAGGCGCGTCTCCAGCGGCTGCAGGCGCATCTGCGACATTGCCCGCAGCGTCGTCGGCGTTTCCTGGCTCTGCGGGAGGCTGTCAGCTCAACTCGCGGCGCGGCAAGATCCAACATGTAGTTACAATCATCTTTGACAATACGCACTTTAAGCGCGACCCCGCACGCGATGGCTCGACGCTCGTGCCCTCCGACATCGAGCAGATGCCCCACCTGCTCAACTTCATCAAGAAGAACGGCACGCTTCTTGCCAATCATCACACGCAGCTGATTTCCCACACCTCGGACGACATCATCACCATGCTCACTGGTGTCTATCCCAGTCACCACGGCGTGGCTACCGCTGCCAACAGCTACCAGGAATACGTGTCGGGTGGTGGGACGAAGTTCCAGTCCGGCTTCACGTATTGGACTGACCTGAGCTTCGACAACACCTACAACCTGCTGAGCGGCCCGGCGGATGCAGCTCATCCGAACGGCGTGAACGCCCCGGCACCCTGGGTACCCTTTACCCGGGCGGGCTGCGACGTGGGTGCCGCGGCCGCTGCGGACATGGAACCCGAGAACACCACGACCGACCTGCCCACCATCTTCGGAAAGAACGTGCCTGCGAGTACTGACCCCTTCGCGGACTTTGAGGGCGTGACCATCCACTGCGCCGCGACAAGTACACTCTGCTCGACCGCCAATGGCGGTTTTCCCGACAAGCTGCCGTTGGAGCCGAATGCGGATGGCACGGCGGCAACGACCGACCCGGCCACCGGAACTTCCACCGCCTACGAAGGGTATAACGCCCTCTTCGGCCACAAACTTGTCACCCAAGCGTTCCGGAATCTCGGGTTGGGCGCCCCTGTGTTGGGCGCCGATGGAAACCTGTTGGACATCAACGGCAACACTATCGTCGATGACTTCAACGGAAGTGTCACGCCGGGCTTCCCTGGCTTTGGCATTCAACCTCAATACTCGCTAGGTTACGTTGCCGATATGTTGGAGGCTGGCGTTCCGGTAGTTTATTGCTACATCGACACGCCACACCGGCCGTTCGGGGCTAACCCCTACGGCTACGGCCACCCCGAAGATCCAAATGACTATGGTCCCGGTGAGGCCCACTACGTCGATCAACTGAAGCAGTATGACGCCTCGTTCAACGCCTTCTTCACGCGTCTGGCCAAAGACGGAATAACCTCGGAAAACACACTCTTCATCATCGGTGCGGAGGAGGGGGACCATGTGATCGCGGCCAACCCCACCAACCCTGGCTGTGATGGTGTGACTACGCCGCGCACCTACGGTAATACGAATGGCAATGAGGTCGGAGAGCTGGCCCTAAACTTCAGGGGCTTGCTCCAGGCGGAACAAAACATCACCACGCCTGCCTCGATCACGAACGACAGCGCGCCGGATATCTACCTGACCGGTAACCCCGGCGACAACGATCCCAGCCTGCGCTCCTATGAGCGGGCTTCCGGCGTTGTAAGCGTCACCAATCCGATCTCCGGCAATACGGACGCCATCGCGCAATTCATGGCCAACCATGCTGAGTTCAAGATGCTGCACATGCAGACTTTCGATCCCCTCCGGACGCCGAGCTTCACCGTTTTCGGCAACCCCGACTACTTTTCTACCGGTTCCACCGCCTGCGGCACGAGCCCAACTCCGGCTACTGCTTGCGTCATGCAGCAGCCGGGCTTTGCATGGAACCATGGAGACGTGCAGCCTGAGATCACGAACACCTGGCTGGCCTTGGTCGGCCCCGGAATCGAGACGGAGGATGAGGGGGATGGGGTGGACCACACAACGTGGTCGGATCACACCGACATCCGGCCGACGATGCTCACACTCGTGGGCCTAAAGGATGACTATGCCCACGAAGGACGCGCGCTGGTCGAAAAATTCACCGACAGAGCGCTGCCTTCCGCAGTTGAGGACAGCGACAATTTCGTCGAATTAAGCAGGGCACTGAAACAGATCAGCGCACCTCTTGGGCCGTTGGGACTCGCGACTCTTCACGCATCCACGGTCGCAATGGAGAGCGGTACGTCCTCCGACGACTCGACCTACACCAGCATCGAAACTCAGTTGGCATCTTTCACCGACCAGCGCGATCAGCTGGTGGCACAAATCCTACCATTGCTCGAGGCTGCAGAATTCGGCGGCACCCGAATTCCGGAAGATGCAGAGCACTTGATTCATGAGGCGCGACGTCTGCTGTCCATCGTGAAAGACTTCGCAGGCGATTTATAGCAACCCAATCATCACGCGCTAGCGTCCAGACGGTCGGCAACTCTGATTCAATTCCCATAGCCATTAGATTGGGGGTCTGCCGTCAGCCCGCATCCGCCGCAACCGCCAGTGGCTTCCTTCTAACGGCTTAATCGAACGCGCGCGGAGCTCCAAGCCCAGCTTTACTGCCTTGCCAAAACGCGCGTCCGATTAAGTACTAACGTGATCCGCTCAGAAAGGCAAATTCGCGGCAGGCTTCTGGCCCCGATTCATGGCGCGAGCATGCCCCAGGTCACAACTACCACGTTGAGTTGTTATACCAACGCAGGAGGACCGAGGCCTATTGATTTCCCCTGTGTAGTCTCGTCGTCAGTCCAGCAAGGAAGAATCACACAGAGATTGACGTGATCGCCGATCCCGCCCGCCTAAGGAAGCTCCATCTCACCGTTCTGCACGACTAGTAGACACATCTACATGAGGGAGAGAAGTGGGCGCGAGCAGGACGAGAGAATGGTATCGGGTAACTATTTGGGCTTGCACCAGCGTTGGCTGAAATCCGCTTTAGGTTCTCGGGATCGAAGAACTCCTCTTGCGACGTCCATCCCTCCCGCGCCAAGACTCTCGAAGTGAGTGGCCTGCTATTTTGAGGCCATGCCAACCGGGTACTGCGCCTTTGGCATCCCTGCGGAAATGCCCAGCCAGAAGAGAATCACCAAGAGAGTGAGAAGCACACTCCCTTCGGGTCCAACCGTTCCGCCAGTCAGCCACCGTGAACCAAAGAAATTGCCGGCAAGCAGATGCCCCGGAAGGACGTGTCCGCTGTCGGGAACGCCGTAAAAGTAAGTCTGTGTCCAATCCCACGACGCATGAAACCCTATTGGCATCCAGAGATCGCCACTCCTTCGCAGCAGAAGGCAAAAGAGCAGCCCTCCAGCGCTGGCGTTGAAGATACCCAGCCAGTTTTCGCCGGAGTTACCGAGATGGCTGAAGCCAAAAACTGCTGACAAGACAATAGCAGCAGGCCAGAATCCAATGCCTTTGGTCAGTGTGCTCAACTGATAGCCTCGGTAATGGAATTCTTCCTCCAGCGCGACAACGAAGAACCCCACGCCGTAGAGTGCGCCCCATTTCCAAATTTCGTTGCCGCGCAGCGCAATCTCTCCGAAGCGGAAAACTCCAAAGAAGTACGACAACGTCAGGAATGCGGTCAGACCAAGAAAGGCCATTGCCGCGCCTTTCCAGAACCGGTGACCGAACATCTTCCTCCACGGCAAACCGTAGTCGGCAATTGTTCTAGCTTCGATTTTTGCCATGATCCAGGTGGCCAAGAGGATGACGGCGAACTTCAAGATCTTGTCCACGAGGTAGCTGATGGCTTGGTCGCTGCTGTGCGGCAGATTGCGAATGAGGGCGGCCTTAGCGAACATTAGGGACAGCACGATGACCACGAAAATCAGGAGTCGCCAGCCCACCCGCAACTCTAACGGTCCATAAAACATCCGATGGAGACGGCTTGAAGGTTGCCCTCTCGCAGGCGCGGTTGGGCCCTCCGAATTTGTTCTCGTTTGCAACTGTTTAGCCTTCGTTTGGCGTTGGCGATCTTATCAGCACTCGTTACGAAAATGGCTGCGATGAGTGCGAGAGAGCCGCTTCCGGCACGATATGGGCTGCGCCAGCCCTTACCACCTTGAAACAAGAAAGAGTCCATTTCCGGGAGGAGGTAGCATTCTCGTGCGCCTCCCTCCTGTAGTGCCTTGCAGTCAGTCGCGCCAGATGAGCGGAATACTGAGCTTTTGCCGGGCTTCTGTTCTTTTTTAAAAAAGATGTGCCGCAGCGGTGAGGTGGTGGTTAGGCAGTCCAGGGCTTGCACCAGCGCTGGCTGAAATCCGCTTTAGGTTCTCGGGATCGAAGAACTCCTCTTGCGAGATCCATCCCTCCAGCGCCATGACGAAGCGGTTCGTATCCTCTTGATTGCCGCGCAGCGCGAGGCGGAGTTGGAGGAGTTCAGGTGAGAGGGGTGTGAACCTAGCGGCTGCGATATTTTCGCGATATTCGGCCACCGTGGCTTCGTTTCTTCGGCGCTCATATCTCATCAGAGCGTCATCCAAAGGGCACTGCCCAGCCAGACCTTCGTGAATCGCCGTCGTCAGGAAGTCGGCGTCGCGAAAGGCATCACAAATTCCGAGCGCCCTGATGGGGTCTTTGTGACATCCAGCATCGCCTACGAGTGCCCAGCCCGGTCCGAATGGACGGCGCAAGAAGTTGGGCACGTCGGCGGCACCATAGAACCGCTCTTCGCGGCGTCCGGAGCGCACTCGTTCCGCGAATCCGGGGATCTGATCCACAACGTGCATGAACTGGCCTTCGATATCGGCTTTCACCGAACCAAACTCGTCGATGCGCCAACCAATGAAGATCGCGAACAAATTGTCGTTGGTTAGGAAGCCGAAGATCGCCCGGTTTTTTCGCAGATACCACTCAAATCCTTCCGTCGGCACGCCGCTCCAGTAGGAGAAATACCAGCAGGTCAGCGTGGGAGTCTCCTCGTAGGAGAGGGCACCAACCGCACGGGCGAGAGTCGAATTCCTGCCATCGGCGCCAATGGTGATGAATGCTTTTTCTGTGCTGCTGGTAGGTTGACGGTGATCGCGGCCGCGAATGCCTGTGACCCGCTCACCCTCCCACAGGCAGCTCTCCACAAGGAAGTTCGGGCGGAACTCGACACCAGCTTCGATCGCCGCTTCCACCAGCACTTGATCGAGCTGCCGGCGTCGCGGACCATATCCCCAAGCCACGTTTCCCACCCGAATGTCTCTTCCAATCAGCGGGAAATCTCCGAAGTCGGTGAGATGGTTGGTAAGTGGAGGGCAGTTCGTACCAACGACTTTCTCCAAAAGACCCCAGTCGGCGAGCCGCTTTGGACCATGCCTATGTATGAAGTGTCCCCGGTGCACATCACTGGGAATAACACCTCGTTCGAGAAGCAGCACCCGATGACCGTGGCGGGCTAGCAGCATTGCCGTTACCGCTCCCGCGCACCGGGCGCCAATCACAATCGCGTCGTACATAACACCTCCGATAGTCTGCGAATTATCGCAACACAGAAATGTTGGCAGACGACCGGAAGCTTGGATTGTAAGAATGGGAAATGCTACTTGAGGGAAAGGCGGCGCCCGAATCCGTTGGAAACACCCGTCATGAATTCCCGCGGAGAATACCCGGTCATTCTCCTGAATTCCTTTGAGAAGTGGGCTTGGTCATAGTAGTAATCGTAAAGGCGTTCCCTGAGAAGGTTATACGACAATCCTTGCGCCCATTTTCGGTAGAGCATTTGAAATCTAAAGATCCTCGCCAATACCTTGGGAGGGAGACCGACCTGCTGCCTAAAGAGGAGGTCTAAATACCGCCGCGAGTATCCTGTCTTCCGTTCCAGTTCTTTTATTGGCATTCGCCCATGGGCTAGTTTCAGAGCGTTAACACAAAACTCGATGACTCCGTTGCTCCGCTGACTCCTGCGCGAAAGCTTGACTAACTCATCCTGAATGAAA
>DATJKY010000741.1:0-2016 GCA_035490955.1 Terriglobia bacterium
GGCGGCGCGGAACTCAGGCGGGGGTGAATTGCTACTGCTTCCGCTCATTTGGTTTTGAATTTCAGGGACCCTGCTCCGCCTTCACCTCGTGGCGTATTCGCAAACGCGACGCCAAGACGTTTTCCCTTGCGGCTCATAACCAGGAAGTTGTCCTCGGGCATGTGACCTTCGTTCTTCAGCAGCTTTTCTAAATCAGCCTTGAACGTGGCCTCTGCTTCAACCATCGCATCGAAAGACTTCTTCACCGCGGCAGGCAAATCATCCGCATCGATGTTCTGCCACTTCAATTCTTCTCGTGCCATTGTCTTGCTCCAGCTTGGTCGGACGAAAAAGGCACAACTTATTCGGGCCTAACGGAGGATAGGCCATGGCCGACGAAGAAACCAATATTCGCAACCCAAAGCGGCTGACCTGAAAGCTGACGAAGCGATAAATTGTAATGCAGTACTCGGCCGTTCTCCGCGATCAGCGGGGAGGGAGGGAACGCGGTTGCTACGCCGCCTTTTCGGGAGCGGTCAGCGTGCCGGTGCGCTCTGTTTCTTTCGAAGAGAGAGGCAGCGCATGATCGGAGCTGCTGAGCCTCGTCAATCCTGCGAGCCACTCAGCGTGCTGATCTGCCCTCAACATGACATTTCGGTACTCGGGAGTTTCTTTGAGATCGCGCTGCTCAAGTACTTCAAACGACATCTGATAGAGGGCGTCCTTTAACTCGGGGCGCCACTGTCCCAACCGTTTCGCGACCAGGGACTCGGTCAGCAAACATTGGAACCTCGCGATTATCCGGCTGTCCTCGATGTTCATGGGCAACCCCCACCACTACTGAGATCTCCGATGCCCGAATTCGGACGTTTAAGTGGAGAATGGGCGTTAGTGTGGCCGGCGCCTGCGCGTGGTGTAAGTTAGTTGCTCCGAGGCCACGCACGGGGCTCATCGTGGCCTCGTTCCAGTGCTGTGACGTCCGTGTAAAAGAGGCCGCCCTGATCCCTTGTTGCTGGAAAGACACAGTCAGATTTTCTTGGCGAGGGTCGCGGGAACCCTCTCCCGCGCCCCGGATTGCTTTGCTGCGGAAGAGAGTCCTCTCCTTCCGCATACCCCAAGTACTTGGCCCCGCATTTGCGGGGCCTTTTCTCTGTCGAAATCCCCACACTATAAGCGGGTGTAATGCCGTGGAGCGAAGGGAGCAGGCCCGTCACAGCAGTCTCGCCCTTTGATGTGTCGGTGAGAAGCGGCAAAGCATGGCCGGCGCTCGGGTTATGGACCTGGATCGCTGGACTGGCCGTCATGGTCTAGGCTGTAACGATATTCGTGATACCCATCCCTTCGCCTTGGATGTGAACGTTGCTCTGCTCGATCCGAATGGTGAGCGAGACCACATAGGTGCCTGCCTTCACGAAGACCTTGCCGCCGGCAGGAGGCAGAGATTAATGGCCGCTTGAATGTCCGTGAAATCCGCAACCTGACAGTCAGGTGGGCCTAAAGACGGGGCGACTACGAAAGTGGCGCCGTATCTATCTGTTGAGCATGTCACATTGGTTCTCCTTACGCTCGGCCCGTCGTGCGTCGTTGCAGTCAAATTCGATGACCTTTGCTGCCCTCACCACCGGCAAGATCGCGCAGGTAAGCTTCTTGGCGACCACTCCCGGTAGAAGCTCATTCCTCCTTGATCGTGAGTCCGCTCTCAAGGCCTGCCCTCTCCACACTGACTTGACCTTTTAGTCGGCGTATGGTGGCAAAACCATTGTGTCGAGGGAGCCGCGCCGATTGGGTCGCTTTTATAGCGATCGCCTGGCCACGTTGTAGTCGAGGTTCCTGTGTTCAAATATGTGGCAGTGTTGTTGCTGTTATCGTGGCCCGCCAGCGCGGAAGTCCACCTCGAGTTCTCCGAGTGGGAAAGATTGAACGATGATGATCGCGCTGCGTATATAGCCAGGTCCATTGACATGCTAGCCACCATGGCTGCACCGGAGGCCGCCCAGAAGACGGCACGGCATTACAGTCAGTGCATCATGAGAAGCC
>DATJKY010000742.1:0-3979 GCA_035490955.1 Terriglobia bacterium
ACGGTTGGGATGTCGCGCGCGGTGAGGATTGGGTGCGCACGATCCTCAAAGCGGCCTAGGGCAGGCAGGGCGGGCGTGACGGTGTAAGGATTGATGTGGGCGCGCTCGACCCGGCCATCCCACTGGTAGCGGTAAACGTCATCGGAGAGAGGCGGGGGGTCGAGCGGCAGAAGATAGAGCCGGAACACGACGGCGCCAGCGAGGATAATCAGCAGTGCCGGCAGGCCCAATCGAAAGTTCTCGACAAGATAGACCCCGCAGAGGTAGAGTACACCGGCTAGCAGGGCGAGGGCGATGAACTCGGGGATGTGGCTATTGAGGTCGCTTTGGCCACTCCAGTGACGGAAGATTGCCTCCAAGCCCGCGGCAAGGCCCAGAAGTCCGAGGGTGGCAGGCCACGACCGCCTGTTGTCTGTTGTCGGCTGTCCTTTGTGGGATTTCTTCATACTGAAGTAGGGTGCGGACAGCGCAGGGCCGACACTGATAACTGAAGAACTGAAGAACCGCGGACCTGAAAATCGCAGGTCCGCGCTACATGATGTTTTGTGCTGTTGTAACTGACCACTGACAACTGACCACTGACCACTGGTTTTGTATGCTCCATCTCGTAGTCGCCAGCCTGATACTTGATCCCAATCCGGTGTTGAAGTACATCCGGACGGTCTTTCGCAAAGACCCGTTTCAGGGCATTTATCAAGTCAATGCTTTCGATCTCTCGATCTTAATTCCTTACTTTACCATCCTGATCATTCTTTCCATTTACGGAATCCACCGGTATCACCTTACCTATCTGTATCTGCGGAACCGGAAGAGGGCGCCCAGGCCGAGCGGTGAATTCGAGCAACTGCCGAGGGTCACAATTCAACTGCCCATTTACAACGAACGCTACGTGGTGGGGCGTCTGCTCGAGACGGTGACGCGAATCGATTACCCGCGCGAGCTTCTGGAAATACAGGTGCTCGACGACTCCACCGATGAGACGCGCATGGTGTGTTCGCGTCTGGTGAGCGAGTACGCCCGGGCAGGGCATCTTATCACCTATCACCATCGAGACCACCGCGAAGGCTTCAAGGCCGGCGCGCTGGCCGAGGGCATGAAGAAAGCCTCCGGCGAGTTTATCGCCATCTTCGACGCAGACTTTGCCCCGCTTCCCTCGACCATCCGGCAGATGCTGCCCTACTTTATCGACCCGAAGGTAGGCGTTGTGCAGGGACGCTGGACCTGGATCAATCGCCACTACTCCAACCTCACGGAAGTTGAGGCGGTCGTTCTCGACGGCCACTTTGTTATCGAGCACGGCGGCCGCAGCCTTTCCGGGCGGTTCTTCAACTTCAATGGCACGGCAGGGATGTGGCGCCGCGCCGCCATCAAGGACGCCGGCGGTTGGCAGCACGACACCCTGACTGAGGACACCGATCTGAGCTATCGGGCGCAACTGAGGGGATGGAAGTTTATCTACGACCCCAAAATCGAGTGCCCGTCGGAATTGCCGGTCGAGATGAACGCCTTCAAGGCACAGCAGGCGCGCTGGGCCAAGGGTTTGATACAAGTAGCCAAAAAGTTGTTGCCTACTATCTGGCGCAGCGATCAGCCACTCAAGATCAAGCTCGAAGCCACGTTCCACCTGACGGCCAATATCGCCTACCCGCTCATGGTCCTTTTCGCCCTGATTCTTCTGCCGGCGATGATCGTACGTTTCTACCAGGGGTGGTTCCAAATGCTGTATCTTGACTTACCCCTGTTCCTGGCCTCGACGTGCTCGGTCTCCACCTTCTACATGGTTTCGCAGCGGGACCTCTATCCACGGGAATGGCGGCAGCGCATCAAGTACATACCGTTTTTGATGGCCACCGGTATCGGCCTGTCGCTTGGTAACGCCAAGGTGGTGATCGAGGCGCTCTGCGGCGTGAAGTCGGAATTCGTTCGTACCCCCAAGTACCGCATCGAAGAGCGCGAGGAAGGCTGGGAGCACAAGAAATACGTTCGGCGCCGGGCGGGATGGACTCCCGCTATGGAGCTGGCCTTCGCGGCCTACTTCTTGTGGAACATCGCTTACTCCTTCACTATCCAGAACTACCTCACCACTCCGTTCCTCATGCTCTTCTTCATGGGTTACTCCTACATGGGAACGATGTCGCTCTTGCAGACGCCGCTGCGGCGGCTGTGGAACGCGGTCCCGTCGCTGGTTCGGTCCCGACCGCTCTCCGCCGAAACCTAAATGCAGAGAAAGCGATGCGGTTGGGCTAAAAGCGACCTCATGATCCGTTACCACGACGAGGAATGGGGCGCTCCGGTGCATGACGACCGAAGGCTCTTCGAGTTCCTCATCCTGGAAGGCGCGCAAGCCGGCTTGAGCTGGGAGACTATTCTCAAAAAGCGGGAGAATTATCGCGCCGCCTTTGACAACTTCGATGCGTCGGCCATTGCCCGCTATGGACAGCGCAAGCTGAGACAGCTTCTCGCTGACACGGGAATCGTCCGCAACCGCCTGAAGATCAATGCAACGGTCCAAAACGCCCGCGCCTTGCTTGCAGTTCAAGACCAGTTCGGCAGCTTCGACGCTTTCGTCTGGAGGTTTGTTAGCGGCAAACCTCGTGTGAACGCGTGGCGCTCGCTCAAGCAGGTTCCGGCTAGAACGCCGGAGTCAGACGCGATGAGCAAAGAGCTGAAGCAGCGTCGGTTCGGATTTGTGGGCTCTACGATATGCTACGCATTCATGCAGGCCACAGGCATGGTCAACGACCACGTCGTTGGCTGCTTCCGGCACGCCCAACTCAAGTCAGAAGTCAGAAACTAGAAAGCAAAAACAAGGCGTCTCAGGAGGATTATGCAGCGAGTGCGGGTCCTATCATCATTCATTCTGCTCTGGTTGGCTTCATTGTTGGTTGGAGTTGTCCCCCCGGCCCTGGGGTGGGAGCGCGAGCCGCTCTCGGTCTACCATGAGCGCCGGGCGCGCCTGGTGGGAGACACAGGCAACGGCGCCATCGTGTTGTTCGGGTACTCTGACGCCGACGTCGCTGCGTCGGTCACTCGTTTCCACCAGAACGAAGCCTTCTACTACCTGACTGGATGGAACGAGCCGGACGCGATGCTTCTGGTAGTTCCTAAAGTGGCGCCACGTTCCAGGCATGACCAGCCGGCGGAGATCGACAAAGAGATACTCTTCATACCGCCTCATGACTACAGGGCGGAGAAATGGAACGGCCCCAAGCTTGGCCCGGAGGACTCTGACGTTACTACCCGCACCGGCTTCGCCACCGTGAAGAGCACGACGCTGTTTCAGTCCGAGCTTCAGGAAGCGCTCAAAGCCTTTCCCAAGATTTACACTGAACTGACGCCGCAGCCGGAGAGCGGCGAGGAGTGGTTTCAGAAGGATGCGGTCGCCAAGCTCCACAAGCTTGCGCCGCTCGCCAACTTCGCTGACCTGCGACCGCTCGTTACACGCATGCGGGAGGTAAAGTCGCCTAGTGAGATTGCGCTTATTCGCAAAGCGGTTGAGGCGTCGATGGACGCGCATTTCGCGGCCATGAAAGCGGTCAAACCCGGAGCATGGGAATACGAGATCGCTGCGCTGATGAAGTATGAGTTTGAGCGCCGCGGATGTGAGTGGCCTTCCTACCCACCCATTGTCGGCTCGGGATTCTTCTCCACGGTGCTCCATTACGACGCCGATGACAGACAAATGCAGGATGGCGAGCTTGTGGTCATGGACGTGGCGGGCTCTTACAGCGGGTACGCCAGCGACATCACGCGCACCTTGCCGATCAACGGTCATTTTACGCCGCGCCAGCGCGAGATCTATGAGATTGTCCTCGGTGCCCAAAGCACGGCTCTTGCTGCGGCCCGGCCCGGAATCTCCATGGGACAGGGCAAGAACAGCCTGCAAAAGATCGCCTACGACTACATCGATTCGCACGGCAAGGATCTGAACGGGAAGCCGCTGGGACAGTATTTCATCCACGGCCTCGGCCACTCCGTC
>DATJKY010000743.1:0-13143 GCA_035490955.1 Terriglobia bacterium
GTGAAGCGGCACATCTTCTCGGCTGGCAGCAGCACGTTCAGGAATTGGAAACCACGGTAACCGTACTGCTCCATTGCCCAGAGCGTCTCACCATCAGGCTCAACGTGCCAGCGATAATAGGTGAGCGGATGACGCGAGGCCAGGCGTCGCAACCGTAGTCGGTCACCATCCACGGCCCAAACATCTTCATGAATTGAACAACCAAAATCCAGCATGAGCAGCGCATTGCGCACGACCTCATCCCACGACTGAGTCACGAGCGCGCCGGTGGAAGTGCGGTATTCCAACCCGCCAAAGAGGTTGTCCCGAACAAAGTTGGCAACCTCGTCCGCTTTCGCCCGCGTGGCTTTACCCGCCCCAGTCGATTGTAGGGGCGCATGGCCATGCGCCCTTACGTCCGGCACAACTTCCCACTTCGCGCTCTGCACGGGCAGTTTGCACGCGGCAAGCGTTGCGCGCACCTGGGCATCGCCCCGCCGCATTTTCTCGTAATGCGAAATGGCGGCGCGCCCCTGCAGCTCGGTATTGTATTCCCCCATATCCAGAAGGAATCCGCCTACGATCGGGGTCCCGGGCACGCCGACCGTCGCGACACTGGGGATTAGCGATTCGGAGATCGAATCCGGACGTCGGAGCGAAATCGTCGGTGATAATGAGGATGGGCTGCACGAGGGCTTATTGCGAAACCCGAATTCCGGATCTCCAATCCCCACTTCACGGTCGGCGAAGGCCACTGCATTGTTGATTCTCGATTGGAGACTCGGGCGATCTTGGGCCGCCCATCTTGGATCGTGGATCTCGCGGCGTAGGCCGCGTAGCTCGCGAAGGAGCTCTTCTTGCTGTTGACCGCTGTCTCGTCCGCGATCTTTTTTCATAGCTGACAAATTAGTAGCCAATGTTCAGTAAATTCTTTCCTAATCGGCTGGCTGCTGACGGTGCGCGGCGTCAGTCCAAAATCCACGATCGTCTAGCTAGACGGCTATTCCCGGGTCGGCCGGGATGCGGCCGTCGATCAGGTCAACGGCCTTGGCCGTGGCTCTCACCCGCACCTGCTGCGGTTCTTCGGGACGTCCCAAACGCAGCGGTTTCATCTCGAGGTAGCCACGTTCGGCCAGGTACAGGAGCTGGAAGCGCAACTCGTCATCGGTGAGGGGGTATCCCTGCCCGCGCAGCAACTGCTGCTTCAGCTCGCCGAAGGGAACCCAGTTCAGGCTGCGACGTATCAGGATCATGAGGATGACGCCGCGTTGCGTTTCGTGCCGGATGTCGTCAGCCAAGCTGCCCATTAGTAACCTCCACCGCCTTCTTCTCAATCAGCCGGTTCAGGCGGTCTGCCTGCACTTGTACCGCGTCCCACAGTTGCCCGTTAGTTTGTCCCTGCTTTCCGACAAAGTCCGAAAGAGTCCTAACAAGCTGTTCTTCCGTGGCCGCGCGCCGCTCCTGCATGTGAACGAAGCCGCTCACCGCCCAACTGATCCTCCACACCATAAACAGAAAGCCGACGCAGCCCATCAAGAAGGAAAGTACGGCCAGCGTGCCTAAAGATAATGAATTCATTGTGTGCTCTCCTCTACAAGCGAACGGGCTAATGGCGAATTCTCCCGCTGGCTCTCCGTTCTCGCTTTGACGATTCAATAATTCCGTGTCACTGTTCACTGTCGTTCCTTGAGCGGCGAATTGTTTCCCGCTTGCACCTCACCTAGCCCCAAGGGCAATTTGACGCGCACTTGGGAGTTCCCTGGAAGGCCGACAAACTTCTCCCAGGTACGGGCACCGGTATAGCCCAAGAATGCGACCCCAAAAAGCTCGAGATACGAATTGGGAATCTCCATTGCCATAACCTGCCGGTGTAGGAAGGCGTTGAGTATCGGCGCCACAATGAGCGACCAGAACATCCCCAGGATGATGACGTAGAGGAATGTGGGCCGCGCCCGGCGCACATAAGCATCGTCGCTCTGGGTTTCCGCGGTGATGTTCTGTGATTGCATCGCCGCCAGTGCTTGGTCGCGTGCTGCCTCTATCTCTTCGCGGCTCAACTCCAGCTCCTGCGCCGCCTGCTGAAACTTCACTTTGTCCTCGGGGGACAGATGAAACTGGCCGATGATGTCCGCAATGCTCTTCACGGGATCGCCGCCGAACAGTCCTTTGAAAATGTCCGCAAAGCCCATACCCACCCCGGTTGCGCTCCAGGCTGGCGGATCAGTGGCCAAATACTAGCTATTTGGCTAGTCTACTCCGCTAACTAGGCGCGAACGCTATCGTCGTTGAATTTCACAGCCTCGCCGCCAGCTAGGCGCGAATGGTCGCACAACACTTCTTTTAGCAGGGCGACAATGCCGATGACGCGGTCCACACCTGCTCGTTAAACAGCCGCTGGTTGTCCATGTATTCCCGGAAAACCTCGTAAATCCTCTGCTCGGTTCGTTCGCGTTGATTGCAACAGGCGATAAACAGCCGGACGCCCCACGACACCCGCCACACCAGGAAGAGAAACCCACTTACGCTTGCCAGCAGCGCCACCCCCACCATCGCCTCCAGAAAAGCGTGAGTCGAGAACCGGTCCGAGATTCTGGCTACCCCAACCACCCAATCGCCCAGCCCACCGAGCGCCGTAAGAAGAGTCGTCATCTGCTTTCTCCTTTTCAAGTTTTGAAGCCATGCCCTTCATTCTCTAAATGCCTCTACTGGGAGCCAGAGAACAGCAGGCAGGGCGGACGGCGGTAGGCCGATCCCCGCGCCGGCCACCGTTGGCAGGCAAGGCCTGCCCCTGCCTGCTGTTCGCCGGTCGACCTAGCCCTAACAGAAGATGCGGAGGGCAGACTGCCGATTGAACCATCGCGTTGCCCTGGCATCGAATCGTAAATCGTCCATTCGGGAGATCAGGATTCGACGAACCGGTCCGGGGAGCTGCGGCCCTCGATCAAGTCCCCGGCCTTGGCGGTGCCGCGCACCGCGTCTAGCTCCAACCCTGTCTGTTTGGCGCGCAACGTTCCGCGTAGCCGGCCCGCTCCAGGTACTGGAGGTGGTACTGGTCCCGTCCACCATGGAGCCCTACGCGACGCAGCAACTGAAGCTTGACTTCCCGGAAGGGCATCCACGACAGCCCCGGTCCAACAGCATCTGAACGATGATGCCGCGTTCCGTTTCATTGCGAATTTCCTGTTTGAGTGCTGCCATGGCTTCCTTCCTTCCGATCGAGTTGTTTCTCCGCCGCTCGAGGCCGATGGTTGCTCCTGTCGCCGGGACAGGGCGCAGCGGTTGGGTTGCTCATCAGAATCTTGCGGATCGTCGCAAGGGCCGGAAGATGCAGGTGGTGCTGCCGAAGCTGCTGTGTCAGCTCCCGCTCCAGCTCCGTCAGCCTCAGTCGCGCTATTTCCCAACGCGCCATCGCCAGCTTCAGCCGCGCGCAGGCCACCCGCTGGCCCAGACTGGCTCTCTGGCACTTCAGCCGTTGGGTGTGGATCTGCAACCGGCAATTGTTTAGCTGGTGGCAGTAGAGTCCAGGCGGCGCTATAAGCTCGGCAAGGCCGGTGAATAGGGCGGCCTCCGCCAGGTTGCGGTGGAGGCTGGCAGGACCGACCAGCGCCTTTTTCAGCTCCTCCGCGGCTTGGCATCGCCGCTCGACGCGCTCCCGCTGGACCTCGGGGTCGGAGCGGAAGAACTCCTGCACCGCCTTGAGCGTCAGTTGCTCTGCCCCTCGCCGGTGCAGTTCACTCAGCGTTTCCTCGAACGTAGCCCCTGCCGCCAGCAGCCGCCGAGCGCGGCGCTGCAGCCTCGCCGGAATGGCGGGCGTTGCCAGATCACTGTTGTTGTCAGCCTTCTGCTTCATTGCCGCGGCTCCAGATAAATGCCTTCGTCCTGGGGCAAGCGACCGTCGTGGTAGTCGATCCCTTTGGCCGTGATCTTCACAAGGGAGATGTTGCGGTAGGAGTGCGGCCCCCGCACACCCTCGATGCCAACTAGGCCCTTCTCCGCCAAGTAAGCCACGTGAAAGCTCAGCTCCTCCAGTGGCAGGGGGTAGCCGAAAAAGTCCAGCTCTCCCCGTAACAACGGCAGGGTAGCCGGCTGAGGATAAATCAGAGCCAAGTAGTACAGGATCTTGCCCCGAATCAGTTCCTTCTCACGAAGGCTCATCTCATCTCCGTTCAACTCCGGTCATATAAGTAAAATCTAACAAGCTGAAATGAGACTGTGGAGACTGGTGAGACCAGTGAGACAATTTTTTTTAAAACTCGTAAGATCAAATAATTAGGTTGTTTAAAAAAATGAGAAATCTTGTCATTTTCCAAAAAGTGTTACTTTTCAATACGCTTTCCCGTTTTGGAACGACAGACAAATTCGTGGTCGGCAGAATGTTTAAAAAAGCGACATTCTGTTTGTGTATGGAGAGCTACTCGAAGATGCTCAACAGCCTATCTTATTGATCGAAAGTTAGTTCACTTGTTTCGCTCCAGGCTCACATGTTTGCTTCGAATGGAAGTGATTGTCACCAAGCGGAATTCGTGTCCGATGTTCGATTCCGGACAAAAGCATCCCACAAACGGACAACTAGGATTGGTAGCTCGCCGCTTTGCTCTCCGTAACACCCTCTGATATCATTACGTTAGAGGTTGTTTGGGCTATGGCAAGATGCTTGCCCAAAGGAAGCTCGGAGGATTCGGATGGACATCCCTCGCAAGTCCGCTGCGCGAAAGAAGCGGATACGCCTGATCATTTATGTCGCTTTCGGTCTTATTGCCGTTGCTTCGATCACTTGGGGTATTTCCCGCCTCAAGCCAGCGGCGCCAAGCGTAGACTCAGGCACTGTTTGGCGTGACACAGTGAAACGGGGCCCGATGGACCTACAAGTGCGCGGCCTCGGCACGCTGGTACCGGAAGAGAACTCTCAGCAAGCTGTACCTGCCGTCGTTCAGGGGCGAGTAGTGCGGCGGTTGGTGTTGCCGGGAACAATCGTGAAGGCGGATACCGTGATTATGGACCTCAGTAACCCCGAGGCCGAGCAAGCTGCTCTCGACGCCGAGTGGCAAGTGAAGGAGGCGGAGGCCCAGTACAACTCGCTGAAGGCGCAGCTTGACAGCCAACTGCTTGACCAGAAGGCCACCGCAGCCACCGTCAAATCCGATTATCTGCAGGCAAAGCTGAAGGCAGAGAAGGACGTTCAAATGGCCAAGGCAGGCATCGGCCCAGAGATCACCGCCCAACTTTCCCAAGCCAACGCTGAAGCCCTTACGACGCGGAATCAGATCGAGGGTGATCGGGTTGCGGTGCTCTCGAATTCCATTGCAGCACAATTGGCGGCACAAAAGGCGAAAGTAGAGCAACTCCGCGCTCTCTACGACCTTAAGCGCCAGCAGCTCGACTCCCTGAAGGTGCATGCCGGCATCAGCGGTGTATTGCAGGAACTGCCGGTGGAGGTCGGGCAGCAGGTGGCGCCCGGCACAATGCTGGCGAAGGTGGCTGACCCCACGAAGCTCCAGGCTGAACTGAAGATCGCGGAAACCCAGGCAAAAGACCTTCAACCGTTCCAGAAAGCCGAGATTGACACGCACAACGGCGTTATTCCCGGGCACGTCATTCGCATTGACCCGGCAGTGCTAAACGGCACCCGCACCGTTGACGTGAAACTGGATGGTCCGCTGCCGCCCGGCGCGGTTCCCGAGCTGAGCGTCGACGGCACTATCGAGATCGAGCACCTCGATAACGTTCTCTATGTAGGGCGTCCGGCTTTCGGTCAGCCACAGAGCACGGTGAGTCTGTTCAAGGTCGTGAACGGCGGTAAGGATGCGGTCCGGGTGCAAGTCAAGTTGGGCCGCACATCGGTGAATACGGTGGAAATCCTGCAGGGCCTCAGCGTCGGTGACGAAGTAGTGCTCTCGGACATGTCGCGATGGGACAGCTTTGACCGCATCAGGCTCAACTGATTGCAGATTTGCTGATTGTCGATTATTGATTGGTTTCCGACTTCCACTTTCGAACGCTATCCATCGGCAATCGCCAATCGAAAATCGGGAATTACCTTGGTAGGCCATGGAAAGCCTGCTGGAATCTAAGGACAGGACAACCGTGACGGAAACTGCGGCACGAGTTCTCATCGCCGACGACCAGCCGGATGTTGTGGAAGCCCTCCGCATGCTGCTGAAGAACGCCGGCTACGAGATCGTGTCCGTAAATTCTCCCGGGGCCATCCTTCAGACTCTGGCCACGCAGCGTTTCGATCTTCTGCTCATGGATCTCAACTATACCCGCGACACGACTTCGGGCCGTGAAGGTCTTGATCTGTTGGCCCGCCTCCAAGCCGTCGACGGTGACCTGCCGATCGTTGTTATGACGGCCTGGACCAGCGCGGAAGTGGCGGTGGAAGCCATTCACAAGGGCGTGGGCGACTTTGTGCAAAAGCCCTGGAACAACGATGAGCTCCTCGCGACCGTGCAAACGCAGATCATGCGGGGGCAGGCGCGCCGCCAGGCGCAACGATTAGAAGCCGAAACGGGACAGGCGCTCGAAGAGGCCCGGCAGATCCAACAGGAACTTCTACCGACGACGATTCCACAAATCCCGGGCTACGAGATGTCGGGTGCCTGGAAGCCGGCGCGACTCGTGGGCGGGGATTATTTCGACGTACTGGATTTTGGCAAGGAGCGCATCGCCTTGTGCATCGCTGATGTCGCGGGCAAGGGCATGCCTGCAGCGCTCTTGATGTCAAACCTTCAGGCGGCTATCAGGTCCCTTGCCGCGGAGTCAGAGGGACCCCAGGATCTGTGCGCCAGGCTGAACCAACTCGTGTGCAGCAACACCGCGGCGGACAAGTTCATCACCTTCTTCTATGGGCTCATCGACGCGCAGAACCGAAAACTCGTTTACAGCAACGCCGGTCACAACAGCCCCATGCTCCTCAGGCGGGACGGGTCTTCAATCCGGCTCCCGGAAGGAGGAGCAGCACTCGGCATATTCCCGGAATGGCGATACGAAGCCGGTGAAATTCAGCTCACCACTGGCGACCGGCTAGTACTTTTTACCGACGGTGTGACGGAAGCCATGAGCCCACAAGGCGAGGAGTTCGGGGAAGAGCGATTGCTGGCGCTCATGACGGCGGATCCTGAGCTCGGAGCCGCTGAGTTGCAAGAGAGGATACTGCAAGCCGTTACCAAATTCAGCGCTGGCGACCTGCAGGACGATGCCACACTGATCGTAATGGTGGTCAACTCGCTAGACAAATGACGAATTCGCAGCGTGTTGCAATGGATGCTTGCGTCGCCGCGGCCGGAAGGTCGTGGTCAGTCTAGCCTTTTTACTAACTAGCCGCGAGCTGCGGGTTAGTTGATCGTTCACAATTGAATTGAAGGAGAAAAACATGGACGCAACCCAGAACCGAGCCAGGGAGCAAGAAGGGAATTCACGAGCGCTGATCAGCCTCCAAGGTGTCACCAAGGTGTTCGTCACCGACGAGGTTGAAACTCACGCCCTTTCCGGTATTCATCTGGACATTCAGAAAGGAGAGTACGTCTCTATTGCCGGCCCCTCGGGCTGCGGAAAGTCGACATTGCTTTCCATTCTTGGACTCTTGGACTCTCCCACGGAGGGCAACTATTGGCTCAATGGCACACCGGTGGAGAATCTGGATCTCTCGGATCGGGCTCGCATCCGGAACCGTGAGGTAGGATTCATCTTCCAGAGCTTTAACCTGATCGGCGACCTCACCGTCTATGAGAACGTGGAACTCCCGCTTACCTACCGTGGGATGCCTTCCGCGGAGCGAAAGAAGAGGTCGCAGGACGCGTTAGAGAAGGTCGGCATGTCTCACCGGATGAAGCACTATCCGTCGCAGCTGTCAGGCGGCCAGCAGCAGCGCGTGGCAGTGGCGAGAGCCTTGGTCGGCGACCCCTCAGTCTTGTTGGCGGACGAGCCCACCGGCAACCTGGACTCCAAGAATGGTGAAGCCGTTATGGAGCTGTTGCGCGAACTGCATCGGGTGGGGGCCACGATCGTCATGGTCACTCACGATCCGCGCTTCGCTCGCTACGCCGAACGCACCGTCAACTTGTTTGACGGCCAAGTGGTTGAGGAGAGCGAGGAGCAGCGGGCAGCGGCCACGCCTCAATAATGGCGGTGGTTCCAGACCAGGCACGCGAGAGCGGAATGGTGAAAAGTAAACGGGTCGCGGAAGGCCGGCTTCAATATTCACTGTTCACAATTTCACTATTCTGGAGTTAGAAGTCGCTGGCCCACTCGCCACTAAGCACTGGCCAGTGGCAGCTGAGGAGTCCTGATGATTAAGCTCGTCAATGTCGAAAAAGCTTATCCTGTTGGGCCCGGCAAATACTACGTTCTCAGACGAATTTCCGCGGAGGTTAAGGAGGGAGATTTCATTACTATCATGGGACCCTCTGGCGCCGGCAAATCAACGCTCCTGGCCATCCTGGGCATGCTCGATGGGGCATGGAGCGGGGAGTACTACTTTCTGGAGCAGCCGGTTCACAAGCTCAACTTGAAGCAGCGGGCAGAGATCAACAAGAGGTACATAGGCTTTGTCTTCCAGCAATACCACCTGCTGGATAACCTCACGGTTGCGGAAAACCTCGATATTCCGCTCTCCTATCGGAACATCAAGTCCTCGGAACGACAGGCCATCGTCGCAGATTCTCTCGACCGCTTTCAGATCGTTGCCAAAAAAGACCTTTTCCCCAGCCAGCTTTCTGGCGGGCAGCAGCAACTCGTCGCCGTGGCTCGCGCCGTGATCGCCAATCCCAAACTCATTTTGGCCGACGAGCCGACAGGCAACCTGCACTCCAGCCAGGGAAAGGAGATCATGGAGCTGTTCAAGAGGTTGAACCACGAGGGGACGACCATCATCCAGGTGACGCACAACGAAGCTTGGGCCGCCTACGGACACCGCATCATCAACCTGGTGGATGGCTGGATCACCACCAACTGAAGGATTGAGTCATCGAGCCATTGGGCGATTGAGTGATCGAGCGCTTCGAGGCTCCTGCGATCCGGGAGCCCGGTAGCTCAGTCTTTTCAATCGCGCAATGACGCGATGACTCAATCAACGGGCAAAGCTGATGATCGGTTACGCTAAGCGGTCCCTGGTAGAGAAACTGGGTATCAAGGAGAGTTTAGGATCGCAAGCCTGAATCCGCCCGATAACTACACGCCGATGCTCGGAGTGCTGCCATCCGGTGTTACGGTAGACGAGAGATGCGGAACGGGATTGGATCTGATTATTGTTTTGTCATGAGCAGACGGGAGGCGGTGGGTGCCTTCTCCGGGTTGAAGGATAACATCTCCTCTCGTGGAGCGCTTTGGGTCTCCTGGCCCAAAGCATCGTCCGGTGTGAAGACGAACCTGAACGAAAATATGATTCGGGAGATAGGCTTGAGAAGTGGTCCCGTGGACGTCAAGGTCTGCGCTGTGGATGAAATGCGGTCCGGGCTGAAATTTGTGTATCAGCTTAAGGACCGTTCGTAGCACCGATTGAGTCATCGACCCATTGAGTGATTAAGCGATTGAAGGAACTGGGTGCTTGAGAGAGCTTCTCAAAGGAAGACGAAGTGATTCAAGCGCCGATGACCGAATCACACTGGGTCTCGATTTCAACGGCTCATGGCCCGATGACTCAATTCAATTATGAAAGACTCGTCTCCAAGAGTCCTGATTGCCGACGACCAGCCGGATGTGCTGGAGGCGCTTCGCCTGCTATTGAAGAGCGAAGGGTTTGCCACCGAGTCGGCGGCCTCGCCGTCGGGCATACTGAACGCCGTGGAGGCCCGCGATTTCGACGTTGTGCTGATGGATCTCAACTACGCCCGCGACACTACCTCAGGCCAGGAAGGGCTTGATTTGCTGAATACCCTCCAGGCCCTGGACGGCACTCTTCCAGTTGTGGTGATGACCGCTTGGGGGAGCGTCGAACTGGCGGTGGAGGCGATGCGTCGAGGCGCCCGAGACTTCATCCAAAAGCCGTGGGAGAACGCCCGGCTGCTGGCGATTTTGCGCACTCAGGCGGAGCTCAGTCGGGCGTTACGCGAAGGTCTGCGCCTGGAAGCTGAAAACCGGTTGCTGCGGGCAGAGGGGCGCCCACAGCTCATAGCCGAGTCGAAGACCATGCAACCCGTGCTGCAGATGGTGGCGCGGGTGGGGCCATCGGATGCGAATGTGCTCATAACGGGTGAGCACGGGACTGGCAAACAGGTGGTCGCTCAGACCCTTCACGCCCTCTCCGGGCGCGCCTCCCGACCGATGGTGACCGTCAACGCGGGTGGTCTGTCTGAGGGCGTGTTCGAAAGCGAACTCTTTGGCCACGTTCGCGGGGCCTTCACGGATGCCAAGGTGGACCGCGTGGGCCGTTTCGAGATGGCCACTGGGGGCACGCTTTTTCTCGACGAGATTGCGAATGTCCCGCTCAATCTCCAGGCCAAGCTGTTGCGTGTGCTCGAGACCGGCGAAATGGAGCGCGTCGGTTCGTCGAAGACACACCGTGTGGACGTGCGCGTCCTTGCCGCCACCAATGCCGTCCTGCAAGACGAAGTGGGGGCCGGACGATTCCGCGAAGACCTGCTGTTCCGCCTCAATACGATTGAAATCGCCCTGCCGCCTTTGCGGGATCGCCGCGAGGACATCCCGCTGCTGGCGCTGCACTTCCTGCGCCAGCACGCCCAGCGCTACCGAAAGCATTTAAATGGCTTCGATCCAGGGGCCATGCAGGCCCTGCTCCATCATCCCTGGCCCGGGAACGTGCGGGAGTTGGATCATGTCGTAGAACGCGCTTTGCTTATGGCGCAGCAAGATGTGGTCAAGGCCGCCGACCTGGGTTTGCGCTCAGGACGGGAGGCATCGCCTCGCCTGGAAGAAATGAGCTTAGAGGAAGTGGAGGGCTATCTCATCCAAAAGACCCTGGCACGCTTTGAGGGCAACGTGAGCCAAGCCGCCAACGCTCTGGGCCTGAGCCGCAGCGCCTTGTACCGGCGCTTGGAAAGATACAAACTGCACCTGTAGTCCGTGGTCCTTGGTCCTTGGTCGTTGGTCCCTAGTCCTTGGAGGGAAAAATCGCGGTTGCTGACCCCACAGAGCCACGAAACGAGAACTAAGAGCCAAAAACTGAGAGCCAAGACTAAAGATCACAAACAACTGGCCACAGACAGTTTGCCATGCTCCCCAACCCAACGTCCAAAACCGGCAAGCGACAACTGAGCTACGACTTGCGCATCCTGGTCATGGCTCTGCTGGTAGGCCTGCCTGGTGGGCTAGTTGCCTTGCTTCTGCTTTGGACCGGCGATTACGGCTCCAAAACCCGCTGGACGCTCGCCCTCCTGATAGTCAGCTTCTGGTGGGGCCTGGCCTTAGCCCTCCGGGAGCGCGTGATTCGCCCGCTTCAGACCCTGTCAAACCTGCTCGCGGCGCTACGTGAGGGCGATTACTCCTTGCGGGCTCGGGCCTGGCGCGGCGAAGATACACTGGCTGAGGTCATGGTGGAAGCAAACGCCCTGGGAGAAGTCTTTCGCGACCAGCGGTTGGGAGCTCTTGAGGCCACGACCCTGCTCCGCAAGGTCATCCAGGAAATCGACGTCGCTGTTTTTGCCTTCGATGGCGAACACCGCCTTCGACTGATCAACCGCGCGGGGGAGGAATTGCTGGCCCAGCCCGTCGAGCGTCTGATGGGGTTGACCGCGGAAGAGCTGGGGCTGGCCGACTGCCTGCAGGGTGAGCCGACACACACGCTGCAGAGGAAATTTCCCGGCGCGCCCAGCGGCTCCCTCCGCTGGGGCATCAGCCGCAGCACCTTTCGAGAGCGAGGTCTGCCCCACTACCTTTTGGTGCTCTCAGACCTTAGCCAGGCCCTGCGCGAAGAAGAGCGGCTAGCGTGGCAGCGACTCGTCCGAGTGTTGGGTCACGAGCTCAACAACTCCCTGACTCCCATCAACTCCATGGCCGGAAGCCTGGCGGGCCTGCTCAACCGCGAGCCCCGGCCGACCGACTGGGAGGACGACATGAAGCGGGGGTTGCGGGTGATTGCCGCGCGATCCGAAGCCTTGAGCCGCTTCATGGGCGCCTACGCGAGGCTCGCGCGCTTGCCCAAGCCTCGGCTCCAGTCCCTCGATGTGGGCCCTTGGGTCCGACGGGTTGCGGGCCTGGAGACGCGGCTTGGTGTAACCTTGTGCCCCGGCCCTGAAATCTCGATTCAGGCGGACGGAGACCAGTTGGAGCAGCTCCTGATCAATCTGCTACGCAACGGCGTCGACGCCGCTTTGGAAACCAAAGGCGGGGTCGAGGTTGGATGGCGGAAGAACGCCACTCACCTCGAGGTGTGGGTAAAGGACGAGGGCCTCGGTTTGTCCAACACGGCGAACTTGTTTGTTCCCTTCTTCACCACCAAGCCGGGCGGCTCCGGCATCGGCCTCGCCCTAAGCCGCCAGATCGCAGAATCTCATGGCGGCACGCTGACCCTGGAGAACCGTCGTGACGCGCCAGGCTGCGAAGCGCGACTCAGGCTCCCTCTCGCTTGATGGGAGAGGCCTTCTGGCCTTCTGAAGTACGAGTAATCACGGCTTAAGGGGTGCAAGCAATGGAGGAAGATGACAATGCCGGAGTTCGCGATTCTCATCCGCGGCCTGTCATTCACCGAGTGCCCACGATGGCACGACGGGCGGCTCTACCTTTCCGATTTCTATACCCACCGCGTTCTCACAGTGGCAATTGACGGTACAACCGAGACTTTGGCTCACGTACCCAACAGCCCTCTGGACTGGGATTCCTGGCCGATGGCCGGATGTTGATTGTGTCCATGCGCGACCGCAAGGTGCTGCGCCGTGAAGCCGACGGTTTACTCGTCGAACGCGCCGATCTGTCCCGTCTGGCACCGTGGCACTTGAACGACATGGTGGTCGATCACGACGGCCGGGCCTGGGTAGGCAATTTCGGGTTCGATCTGATGGGGGTGCGCAGGCCCACACCGCCGTGATCATCTGCGTTGAACCCGACGGCACGCGTCAGGTGGCGGCTGACGGACTCGGTTTCCCCAACGGCATGTGCTCACCCCCGACGGCGGTATGATGATCGTGGCCGAATCAACCATGAACCGGCTTAGTGCCTTCCCCATTACCGCGGGTTCGTTGGGGGAACGCCGGACGTGGGCTGCGTTCGGCG
>DATJKY010000744.1:0-9438 GCA_035490955.1 Terriglobia bacterium
GAACTGGCGGTGATCACGGAATGCTGCACGGGCTGCGCGGGTTCTCCCGCCTGTGTTCCCTATTGTCCGGTGGCGGACTGCATGTATTGGGTCCCTGACGAGGACCACCCTCCTTTCGGCCGCATCGAGGTCGATCCTTACCTCTGCATCGGCTGTAAAAAGTGTACAAGCAAAGGCCCCGATGGCTCCTTCTTGGATGGCTGCCCCTGGGACGCCATCGAGATGATTCCGATCGAAGAGGTCGAAGCAACGCTCGGCATTAAGTTCAAGATCTGAAGTACAGTGACGAGTGGCGAGTGGCTAGTGACGAGCCAGCGTTCGGCTAATTTCCGCATATCCCCTGGACCTTTTTCTTCTCAATCACCAGTCATCACCCTCCGATTTCTGAATTCTGGCTCGTCACTTGTCACTCGTCACTGTTCCTTGACCGGATGGCTTGCGCGGCCAGGACAGCCTGTTGCTGAACGCCGCGAGGCTCCCCGGCCACTCCTCGGGCGAAGCGCTCTACATCGGTTAAGTCGCCTGGCTTGCCCACGAGATAGAGGGCGCGAAGCGCTTCCCACACTTGTTCCCACCCGGGTGAGATTGTGGCGATCTCTTGGCCGGCTTCGACCTGGACGCCATCCTTAACTACCCACGTCTCCATCCGGCCCGCCAGCGGGGAGCGGACCTCGGTCACTCTCTCGTCATCCCCTTTGATCCGGGCAACGAGACTGCCGGCGCTAACCGTCTCCTGTTCCTTCAAACGGATAGTCACAATGCCTGACTGTGGCGCGAGCAGGCCGTAAGGACGCAGCATGAAGCGCAACTCAGGCTCACCTGCCGCGTCGCTGAAGCGCACCAGGGCCAGCGCCGCATTCCATCGGACCATCGCCTGAGGATCGCGGAGGAGCCTCAGCAGGGTCTGGTGGAAGGCGGCCGATTGAGTGTCCTGTCCCATCACCCACGCGGCCATGAGGCGCAGTTGTGGTTCCTTGTTGCTAGCCAGCTTGAGCACCAGCGGATACCACTGCCTTGCCGCCGCATCCCCGCGGGCCATCTGCTGCGCGAGCTGTGACAGGGCGTGCTGGGTCTTGTGAGGTGCCGAGGTGTCGCTAAGGGAATGCCTCATGTCCTCCTCGCTCAACCGCCTTCCCCACCAGGTCTGATACCAGAAGAGGAAGGTGACCAGTACGAGAAGCACTGGGACCACCACGATTACGTTGTTCCTTTTCGGCGCAGTCTTTGCCGGAAGCAGAGGGTTATTGGGCCGCAAGGAGTCCGCAGATGTTGCACCGGCGGGTGACGGGCGATTCCCTGGAAGGTTGCTCATGAGAACTATAGACAGCGCTCGCGCCGATCCTGAATAAAAGTCGAACTTGACCGCCCATTATACCCCTTACCGAAAACCGGATGATGCGGCGCGAAGGGCGCTTGCCCCCGCGGCCCTTCAGTAATACCATTAAGCCGCCATTCATTTTTGCTTCTCCAGGAGGTTGTCTCATGGACAAAAAGGGAATTTCTCGCCGAAGTTTCATGCAGAAAACTACAACTGCGGCGCTGGCGGGGCGGTCAACCCTGCTGGAGCCCGGAACCGCTGGGCGCGTGAGCTGGGGTTTGCTTGGTGCGTCACCGCGCGCTGTCGCGCCCAGCGACACCGTGCGTCTTGGCATCATTGGTGTCGGCATGCAGGGCTCGGGCCTGCTGCGAACCTCGATCCGGCTGCCGGGCGTCGAGTGCGTGGCGGCGTGCGACCTGTACGATGGCCGCCAGGAGTTGGCCAAGCAGATCGTCGAGAAGCCTGTCTCCACCACCCGGCGCTATAAGGAGCTTCTCGACAACAAGGATATTGATTGCCTCATTGCCGCGGTTCCCGACCACTGGCACAAACAGATTGTGGTAGACGCCTGCAACGCCGGCAAGGATATCTATTGCGAAAAGCCCATGACGCACAAGGTGGGAGAAGGCTTCGAGATGATTGCCGCGGAGCAGAAGAACAATCGCATCGTGCAGATCGGCAGCCAGCGACGCAGCTCGATTGTTTACCTCAAGGCGAAGGAGCTTCTGGAACAGGGGGCGATCGGCGAGCTGTGCCTGGTGGAGGCGGGGATGGGTCGCAATGACCCTTGCGGCGCCTGGGAATACACGGTGCCGCCTGACCTCTCGCTCCAAACGGTGGATTGGGAAACTTGGTTGGGCTCTGCACCCCCGTGTCCTTTTGAGCCGCTGCGCTGGACGCGCTGGCGCTGCTTCCAGGACTACGGAGAAGGCATTCCAGGTGACCTCTTCGTTCACCTTCTTACCGGCATCCACACCATCGCAGGAGTTAACGCCCCGCCGGAGCGGGCGCTTTCAACCGGCGGGTTGTTCCGCTGGAAAGACGGCCGCGATGTGCCGGACGTGATGACCACGCTCTATGAGTATCCCAAGTTCAGAGCTGTCCTGCGGGTAACCCTGAACACCGAGACCCCAGAGTACACCCGCTTCTTGGGTACCGGCGGGTTAATGGAAATCCATGACGATACCGTGACCGTCTACGCCCAAGACGGCTTGGACCATAGCCCTTGTACCCCCGCGTGGCCCAAGCAAACGCGAGCCGACTACGCGGAAAAATGGCATGTGGAGCACGATGCGAAGCCGGGCACGCAATCCATCCTGGCGAGCAAAAGCTTCTACGCGCCCCCGGGCTACGACCTGGATCGCGAACACCTGGGGAATTTCTTTAACTCCGTGCGCACCCGCAAGCCTTCGGTGGAAGACGCCACCTTCGGTAACAACGCCGCCATCGCCTGTCACATGGCGAACTATTCGTACTTCCAGAAGACTGTTGCAGTGTGGGACGCGGGGGCGAGGAAGATCAACAGGTACGCAGCGTCGTAAAGTAGTTGCCGCATTCTTGGTGCTGAGTGAAAGCATGGAAGCGAGACCAGCGCGTGCTGCTCGCCGTTTCAGGCGTGGTCATTGTGGCGTGCATCGTGTTCTGCGTGATTGCCGAGCAGCACGCCCTTTGGTTTCAGGCCCAAGCCAGTCTTGCAGCGATTCTGGTTCTGCTGGGCCTAGTGGCGTGGAATTGGTGGCACGCGCAGAAGTCGGCATTCACTCCCGAAGCTGCGCCCTACCGGCAAACGCTGCACAAGCTAATCGTGTTTGTCATGGTGGGGGTCATCGCTATCCTGTTGAATGCCATTCGGAAGGAACACTGGGAGCAGGGCCTCGTCAGTAGGGCGGCGGGCTTCGGAATTCTCGTCGCGGGTTGTGCCTTTATTGTCGGAGTGCTGTTCGGTTTTCTCTTTGGATTTCCCAGCCGTCCAGACACTTCCCGGTCTTCCAGCCAGGCGCAAAGCCAAAGCTCTTCCAATCAGAATGCGGCGAGCGGTCGGCGATCCAAATCGTTCCTATCCAACACAAACCTGGAGGAAATTTCGGACTGGCTCACCAAAGTGATTCTGGGGGCGAGCCTCGTCGAGCTGAGCAAGCTCCCGGGGGCGGTCTCCCAGCTGGCGAGTTACATCTCCGCGGCAGTCGAACCTTCGAGTGCCAAATCGGCAGCGGTCTCAAACGAACCTGTCGCCGCGGCCATCTTGGGCTATTTCTGGTCCTGCGGCCTTCTGTACGGTTACATCTACACCAAGTACGAAGAGGTCCAGACGGCCGAGGGACGCGACAAAGACGCGCCCGCGCTGGCTGCGGTAGATCGCTGGTTGCACGAACCTCCCGGTCCAAACGATGACCAAGCCCGCGAAGACATGGTGAACGCCATTAAGGCGGCTTCCATTGCGGCGCAGGTCCGAATCTTTCTCGAGGCGGAGAAGTATCGAAGGGCCTCAACAGAGGAGGCAAACGAGCGCTCCCTCCCCATATTCCGGGCGCTGGTGGAAGCCGATACCCAGGAAGTCTTTCACAGGAACAGAAGCCAGTACGCTCTGGCGTTGATGGGGAGGAAGAAGGATGCCAAGAATCCGGACGATGATTGGCGTCGCGCCCTGGATCTCTTGAATGATGCCATTCGAATTCGCGATCAATCCGGAGACCAGGGGTGGCGGGAATACGAGGAGGCGCGCGCCGAGTGTGAGCGCCATGGTGATGCCAAGTCCAAGCAACCCTAGGCACCGAGTATCACTAAGCAAAAAGAGGAAAGTACGATGCTCATGAGGAGAGGGGGCCGATTGCCTCGTTAAGGTAGCGCTCTACCCGGCTGAGCTAAAGGCACGGCCGCCGCGCCCAGAGCGATTCGCTTCAGTAGCTCCTCATGGGTCGTGATGGCCTCGCAATCTTAGCGCCGAGCCGGACTTTTCCCACCGCAGCACAGGCGGAGCTCAGACCGTTGCGACGCTATCGGGCTGGCGCAGAGCTTTAGGTCTGCGATTCCGCACGACCGGCCAACACGCACGACCGGCGGGCTAGACGGCTTTCGGGAACGCAGTAGGCTAGCGGTTCGCGAAAGCGTGTTAGTATGGGTTGTGTTGCCCGCGGAGGGGGTAAGCGGGCGAGTAATTCCATTTCCCATATCTGCAGTGACAAATCTTGTCATTTTATAAAATGAATCCCTTCATCTGAAAGAAAACAAACACCAGGGGATATGACAAATTTTGTCACTCTTTTCGAACAGCTCTAAAAATCATAAACTTATGGCTTTTTCCTCTAATGTTATAGAAAGTACAGCAGGTTAATAGGCCTGCCGCGAGGTGCTGGGTGACCTCATCAGGCCGAGTCCGTGCTCCGAAGGGAGAGGGATTCCAAAATCTGTAGGCGACTTGCCAGCGACAATGGGTGCGACGCTTTAGGGCCGTGATGTTGGTTGTGGGAGGGCGTTTTTCCCCGGGAGCGTTGAAGGTGTGCAAAAATCGCTGGCTGCCGAATCTTGCGGCTCCGCCACTTGCTCTCCAGAAAGTTCACGCAAGTTGTTGATTCTTCGTGAGGGCACGTGAAACTTTCTGGTCACAACTGGATCGGCCCACAGGCCGACAGGGAACTGTGCGGAAAGCCTCCCGGCTTCCGGCAAGCGGCCGAACCCAAAGAGTTTAATCTTGAACCTGAGGTCCGGAAGGGCTGAGCCCTTCCGCACAGCAGGCGGCAGAGCCGCGATTTTTCATAGCTTCGTTGCCCCCGGCTACGTTACCAGCGCCCTTGGGGGGCGCGGGGGGCTTGCCGTAACCGGGTGTAGCGCCGGGCTTCAGTCAGCTCAGGAATTTCGGGTCCGATGCGTGGCAAAGGCGCGAGCCAGGCGAGGATTCTCCGAAACCAGGCGCTCAAGGTGTTGGGTGATCTCGGGGGAGGGCGCGGAGCGGAGAAGGGCTTCAATCGCGGCCTCAGCGTGGACAGAATCGGTCTGGACGAGGTCGAACAGGAAGTCCTGTGCTGCCTCCTGCCGGGTCAGAATGATGGCGGAGAGGAGGATGGACCGGAACCAGGGATCGCGTGCCTCCAGGAAGCGTTGCCGTAAGGCATCGAAGGCCTGAGGAGAGCGATCGGCGGCGATGGCCAAGGCGGCCTCCGCTGCCGCGTCGTCGGCGGTGCGGAGGAACTGACTGATCCAAGCAATCGCCGCTGTGCCTTCGATGCTCAGGATGCCGCTGTAACAAGCGCCGAGGACTTCCGGCTCGTCGGCGGCAAGAATGGCCTTCATGCGAAGCAAGAGAGCAGCAGACTGTGAACCGACGTGCTCGATAGCGCGCACAGCCGCCACACGAACGGACTTGTCGTTATCCGCAAACAGCTCCATGAGGCAGGTGAGCAGCTCCTGATCAGACAGACTCCGGCATTCGACGAGGGCGAGAGCGCACGTCCCCCGCAAGGTGCCGGCGGTGTCCGAGGTACCTCCCCAGACCGGCTCAGGCTGGGTGTGACGCATCCCGCGCAGGAAAACCGCTGGATCCTGGCACTCAAGCTCCGCCAGCGCGCGGCTGAGGGAGTTCTTCGCCCAGCACTGCGGATCGGTCTTGATGGGGTTCGTAAAAAAGCGGTCGAAGGCGGACAGAAGTTCAGGGACGAGTTCGGCCAGACGGAGTTCGCGTACCAGATCAGCTGCCTTGGCTACAACATAATTGTTGCGATTAGCCAGCGCCTTGCGCAATGGTTCGATAGAAGCCTCGGACGCTTGCTGACGCACCGTGTCCAAGGCGGCGAGCTGTTCCTCAAAGCGGCGCTTGCCGGCCATGAATGACAGTGTAACGCAGACACGGCTCCTGCCTGGATACCGCCTGAGTCGTCCGGGCCGGCCTCAATATCAGGGGAGTGAGACAGGATGACCTTGACCCCGGGAAAGCCGCTCACTAGAATCCGCTTAGGTCGATTCTGTAAGCCAGGGGGTGACATCATGAACCAAGTGTTCAAAGGCTTGAAAGCGCGCCCTTGCCATCTGTGCGGCGTTGTTCTAGTCCTTGCCGCATCTGCTGCGGCGCAGATTGTGACCACAGCTGCCGGGGGATTTGTAGGGGACGGTCGTATAGGCACGAAAGCGAGCTTGGGTTTCCCGGAGTACGTGGTGCGGGACGCGAAGGGCGACGTCTACGTGGCCGATGGAATCAACCATCGTGTCCGCAAAATCAGGACGTGCGGCATCATCTCCACGTTTGCGGGCACCGGGCTCTCCGGGTACAACGGCGACGGTCGCGCTGCCATCTCTGCCAGGCTCAGCTTCCCTGCAGGGCTGGCGATTGATAAAGCGGGAAACATTTACATTGCAGACCGGGGCAACCAGCGGGTGCGCCAGGTAGACACTTCGGGAAAGATCCACACCTTTGCGGGCAACGGCGTGGCTGGATACAGTGGCGACGGTGGCCCAGCTACAGAGGCGAGCCTGAACGGACCTCATGACCTCAGCTTCGATCAGTTGGGAAATCTGTTCATTTCCGACAACAATAATCAAGTGATCCGACGAGTCGACACCTCCGGGATTATCAACACTATTGCGGGCAACGGCACTGCGGGGTTCGGTGGTGATGGCGGACCCGCGACCGCAGCCAGCCTAAACTCTCCGAGGGGCACGGTAACCGATTCGGCCGGGAACCTCTACATCGCCGACACCCTGAATTCCCGGGTACGGAAGGTCGATAGGAACGGCATCATCACGACGTTCGCAGGCAACGGGAGCCACAGCTTCAGCGGAGACGGTGGGCCGGCCACCCAGGCTGCCATCGGCTTCCCGCGCGACCTTCTGATTCGCAGCGGCCAGTTGCTCATTAGCGACGGCGGGCGTTCTCATATCCGGAGCGTGAGCTTCTCTTCCAAGATCATCAGCACGTTCGCAGGCTCTGGAGGTGGTTTCAACGGCGACGGCAACGCGCCTCTCAATACCGAGTTCTCTACGCCCGCCGGCATGACTCTGACGCTGGCTGGCACTCTGGTTGTGGCGGACGCGGCCAACAGCCGCGTCCGCAAGGTAGGCAGCGTAGTCAACACGATCGCCGGCGGCTACATTGGAGACGGTAGCGTCGCAGCAACTGGATCGAGCTTGGTCATCCCAGAGAATGTTAGCCTGGACCAGGCCGGGAACCTCTACGTTGCTGAAACGGGCGGCCACCGCATCCGCGAAGTGGACACCACAGGACACATCAGGACGGTAGCAGGCACAGGCATTTCGGGCTACTCGGGTGATGGCGGTCCAGCCACGTCGGCGGAACTGGACCTCCCATACGGTGTGGCGACAGATCCCTCGGGCAACCTGTTCATCGCCGACAACGGCAATCTTGTCATCCGGAAGGTGGACAGGTCGGGCAATATTACGACGTTTGCCTCAGACCCCAACTTCACCGATCTCGTCTCCCTCGCCACGGACTCCGCCGGCAATGTGTACTCCGCAGACGATGTCGACTGCGTCGTACGAAAGATTGATGCCAGCGGCCACATCACCTTGGTGGCCGGCATCGAGTTCAGTTGTGGTTACAACGGGGACGGGATCCTGGCCACCTCGGCGATGCTCAATGGAAACTATGGCATTGCCGTCGATTCTCGCGGCAACATTTATATCGGCGACGCCTTCAATAACCGCGTGCGTGAGGTCAATCCAAAGGGCATCATCTCCACCGTGGCCGGGAACGGAACGTGCGGCTTTAGTGGTGACGGCGGACCGGCCACCCAGGCGATGCTGTGCAGTCCGTCAGGTGTGGCTGTCGACCGCAGCGGCACGCTTTACATCGCCGATTATCTCAACTTGCGGGTGCGAGCCGTGTACAAAGGAAAAATGCATACACTGGCGGGAACGGGTGTGGCAGGTTTCAACGGGAACGGACTGCCGGCCCACAGCACCAACCTGGACGGCCCCATCGCCGTCGCTGCCGATACGCCCGGCAACCTCTATATAACCGATGACGGCTCATTTCGTATCCGCAAAGTCCTAGTGTGGCCGCTGAGCACAAACCGGGAGGCCGGTCCCTGAGCGTCCGGCGCTATCCGAGAGTTTCGCGATCTCGTGTGCTGCGCTACGCGTGAGGCAGAACGGCTCAGTCTGAGAGCAATGCGGGATCGCACACTTCAGATCGCAGTAAAGCGCCTTGTGATCGTTGTGCTGTTTCTGCCGGCGTCGGTCCGCGCAGTCAGTGTGTGGCAGCCGGCTTTAGGCCGCTTGGCCAAGTTCGCCGCAGTTCCGAATCCTGCCGGCAGGGCGGAGAACCGGGCCAGCCAGCAACCGTCCACGGGAACAACGACTGGCGCGGCCACAAGCGGAGCCGCCGAGACCAAACCCGAAGTGAAGACCTACAACCTGCCGCCAGAGAAGTACAGGCGGGCGGTGGAGTTTGCCCGCGCAAGATATCGGCTCTACCCGATCGAGGTTGCCTACGGGATTCTGGTTCTTTGGGTCATCCTGCACTGGAGGGTGGCGGTCCGATTCCGCGACTGGGCTGAGGCAAGATCCTCGCGGCGGCTTCTCCAGGCCTTGATCTACGCGCCGCTAATGCTTGTGACCCTGGGTGTGCTGGGGCTTCCCAGCGAAATCTACCGACAATGGCTTGAGTTGAAGTACCAGCAGTCGGTCGAGAGTTGGCCTTCGTGGGCTTGGGACTGGACCAAGGGTGGATTGGTTTCGCTCATTCTCGGCACGTTTTTGGTCTGGATACTCTACGGCATTATCCGGCGAAGTCCCCGGCGTTGGTGGTTCCATTTGTGGCTGGTTTCCATTCCCATCATGGTTTTGCTGGTATTCCTTCAGCCTCTGCTGATTGATCCGCTCTTCTTCCGGTTTGAGCCGCTGGCGGCCAAGCAGCCGGTGCTCGTCGGCGAAATCACCAAGGTTGTCGAGCGCGCCGGGTTCCATATCCCACCGCAGCGCATGTTCGAGATGAACGCCAGCTCAAAATTGAACTCTCTCAACGCTTACGTCACTGGGCTGGGCGCGTCGAAGCGGGTGGTGGTGTGGGACACGACGATCGCCAAATTGACCGTTCCGCAAACGCTCGCGGTGTTCGGGCACGAAATGGGTCACTACGTTCTAGGACATATTTGGCAGGGAATTGCATTTGC
>DATJKY010000745.1:0-10406 GCA_035490955.1 Terriglobia bacterium
CAACTCCAATTCCCACTCCAACGAGCGTCAGACGCGCTCCGTCTGTCAGCACCAGGCGCAACACGTCCAGGCGTTTCGCTCCCAAAGCCATCCGCACGCCGATTTCCTGCGTTCGCTGTCCCACGAGATATGCCAGCACGCCGTAAACGCCTACGCTGGCCAACACCAGAGCGAGCGCTGCAAACACACCCAACAGAAGGGCGGAAAAGCGATGACTAGAGATGGATCGCGCGACAACCTCTTCCTCGGATTCGTTTCCGGAAACAATCATCTCGCCGTTCGATGCGAGGAGCTTCTTACGAATCGTCTGGAAAAATGCTTCAGAGTTGAGGGAAGACCGGAAGCGAACGTAAGCACCTACTCCATGTGCAACTTCCTTGGTCAGTAGGTCGGAAGCCTGCATGAAGGGCCGGTAGAGTTGAGCTTGCAACGGATGGCTGGCGTCGTCAGCGAGTCCAAACTGATTCACATGCCCAACGATTCCCACAACGGTCAGGTGCAGCCAAGTGCGCTCGGTGGCATCTCGGTCGAAGTCAAGAATATGGATGTGCTTGCCGATGGGATTCTGGCCGGCAAAATACTTCTTCGCGAAGCTGTTGTCAATGACTGCGACACGCTCGGAATGTTCGTTGTCCCCTTCGGTGATGAAGCGCCCACGCAACAGGGGAATTCGCATCGTTTGCAAATAGTCTGGCTCGACGATGTACTCAAGCGAGTAAGCGAGGTCGGCCTGACGTGTAGGCTGCTCCTGCCCCTCGGGCCAGAAGTTGACCTCGTTGTCGCCTTCCATGGGATGAGCACCCCAGTTCAATGACACGCCCTCGACTCCTGGCATGCTGTGGATGGTGGAATGAATCTGGCGGTACGCAGCCCGGATAGCGTCCAGAGAATCACCGGCCAGCGACGGCGGCGGGGTGATTCTGAAGCCGAGCACGTTGTGCGGATCGAATCCAGGATCGGCTTGCCACAGGCGCGTCATGGTGCGAATCATCAATCCAGCGCCGATGAGCAGCACCAACGCCATCGCCATCTCGCCGACAACGAACACAGCTTGTGCGCGGGAACGGTAGCCGGAGATGGCGCGTCCCGAGTCTTTAAGCGTTTTGCCGATCTTGGTATGGGAAGTCTTTAGCGCCGGCACAAGACCGAAGACGACGCCTGCAATCACCGACACACCCAGAGTGAAGAGGAGGACTCGAGCATCAAGTCCGATGTCTTCGGCACGCGGCACAGTGCGTGGGGCGGCGGCAATGGCCGCCGCCGTTCCCCACTCGGCCAGGAGCAGGCCCAATGCGCCGCCGATAACCGCCAGCATAACACTCTCAGTGAGCAGTTGACGGGCAACGCGCACCCGTCCGGCACCGAGTGCGACCCGAATGGCGAGCTCGCGTCGCCGTGATGTTGAACGTGCCAGAAGCAGGTTGGCGACATTCACACAGGAGATCAGCAAAACAAGCCCGACCGCGCCAAATAGCACCAGGAGCACCGGGCGTATATCGCCCACAATCTCGTCTTTCAGGGTGATGATGTTGGCTTTGATGTTGGCGTTGATATCGGGATAAGCGGCGGCAAGGCTCGCATTCAGACGCTTCATGTCCTCCCGTGCCTGTTCGAGCGTGACACCTGGCTTCAGCAGACCGATAGCGTCCATGCCCCAGAAGGAGTCACGTCGATGGAACTTCGCGTCGGCCTCTTCGCCGATCGGTTCGTAGACATCGGCGCTGCGGAAGTTCTGAATCTTTAGTCGAAACGATGAAGGGACGACGCCCACGATCGTGCGCCCCGTCCCTGCCACAATGAGACGTTTGCCGATCACGTTCGGATCGGCGCCGAACTTTCTCTTCCACAAACCCTCCGAGATTATCACCGTCGGATTCGCGCCACGGCGGTCCTCCTCAGCGCTGAAGTTTCGTCCTAGAATGGGCTTGACTCCCAGAATAGGAAAGAATGTCGCCGAAACGCGCTGGGCTTTCACCTCTTCCGGTTCACCTACGCCGCTAATGCTGCCGTCGGCCCAACGGTAGGCAGCGATTGATTCAAACGTCCGATTGTCATGCTGCCAGTCGAGGAAGTTTGGATAGGAGATTGACCCCTTGGGAAAGTTTGGCTTGTCCTGAAACATCGAAACGACGCGCTTTGCATTCGGGAACGGCAGAGGGCTCAGCAGCACACCATTCACTACTGAGAAGATGGCCGTATTGGCGCCGATGCCGAGAGCCAGCGTCAGCACGACTACAGCCGTGAACCCTGGGTGCTTCACCAGCATCCGCATTCCGTAGCGAACATCCTGCAGAAGGTTTTCCAGCCAATTCCATCTCCACACGTCGCGACTCTCCTCTCTCAGAAGCACGTCATTGCCAAAGCGTTTGTTAGACTCTGCCAGCGTCCAAAAGGTTAGCACCTCCGCTAAGCGTCTTAATCTCTCGCTCTGGATTTCCCTGCGGACTGTCGCGCCCTAGGCCCAGGCAGCGCAGAAAACCGACTGCTTGCCATCGCAAGTTCTGACGGCATAAGGAAAGCGGATGCTTCGTTACGCTCCGTCGTAAGTCACCCTCTCCTGATCATTCTGAGGAGCGAAGCGACGAAGAATCTGCTTTTGAAAATGAAGAAAAGCAGATTCCTCGCTTTGCTCGGAATGACAGGCCGGGAGGACTTTCATGTCCTTGTGGGTGGGCCGAAGGCCGCACAGAAGCGCGTCAGCCGCACTGAGACGCGTTTTTTACCCAGCGAGGTTTGCTGAAACACCGGGGCGCAGCGATAACTGCTCGGCCGATGTGAACGCCTGAGCGCGGACCAGCAGCGTACTGACTAACGAGGTCAGACCGGAGGCGGCGAAGATCATGGTGAGAACGACGAACTGGTAGATAGCGGCGTAAACCGGGCGCGCCCCCGACAAGAGCATTCCGGCCATCAGTCCCGGGATCCAGACAATCCCGAGCGAGCGAAGGGAGTCGATGGCTGGAATCAAGCTGGCTTCAAGGGACGCTTGTACGTAGGGAGAGACGCTTTGCTTGGGGTCGGCGCCCAGGGCTAGCGCGGTTTCAATTTCGCCCACGTGCGCAAGCACATCGGAGCGAAAGCGGTTGAGAGCCAGACCGTTTGTGTTCATGGCGTTGGCGATCAACATGCTGCCCACGGGAATCAGTGCGCTTATGGCGGTATCAATCACGCCCAGCCACGTCATGACGGCGATCACCGATCCGGCCCCACAGGCTATCGAATAGGTCGAGACTCGGAAGGCACTGGGTATTCCTTTCGCGCGTTTCGCCGAGGTGGCTCCGGCAGCCAGAATCATGACTGCAAGCAGGATCGAAGCAGTCCAGCGAGGACCTCGAAGCAGCAGAACCAGTACCGATCCCACGGCCACAATCTGCACGAGGCCCCGCCCCATGGCGATCGCGGCTTCGCTTTCCAGGTGGATTTGCCGCCGCCGCGCGAGCAGGACGACGGCAAAGGCGATGATGGCCGCAGCCACCGCTTGTGTTAAACCCAGTTGCAACTGGCCTGGGAAAATGACTTTAAGCATGCAGCACCTCCTCGACCGAACCAACTCGCGTGGCGCGTCCGGATTCGAGCAACATCACCCGGTTCGCCATGCGGGTCGCTTGCGAGACGTCGTGGGTGATTACGACGCAGGTAAGAAAGCTTTGGTGAATGATATCGCGAATTAAGGATTCGACGCCCGACTTGGCTTCGTCATCCAGGGCGGAGGTGGGTTCGTCCAGGAGCAGAATGACAGGCGAGTTGGCCAGAGCGCGAGCCAAGGAGACTCGTTGGGCCTCGCCACCCGAGAGATTGACGGCTTCGCGCGGTCCGTAGCCGGGAAGGCCAACGCGGGTCAACAGTTTTTCCGCTCGGGCGTCCGACAAAGTCTCTCCGCGCTGTCGGGGACCAAAGCTGAGATTTTGCGCGACACTTCCCGGAAACATGAAAGCCCGTTGCGTAACCATCCCGACCTTGCGGCGAAGCTCGCGCGGCGGGAGCTGGCGATAATCGATGCCTTCCAGAAAGACCGTCCCGGAGGTGGGCTCGTCCAAACGGTTTAGAAGACGGAGGAACGAGCTCTTTCCTGACCCGCTAGGGCCGACCACGGCCAGGACCTCGCCGGCGCGAACTTGGACCGTGATGTCGTTGACCAGCGTCACCCCATTGACGCTGCGACTGAGGTGATCCGCCACCAGGATATTCGGCGACTGCGGCTCCGGAACTCCTAGAAAGTCCACGACAGACCTTATCACTTACCGACTGCTGTCTGACACTGTACCACGAGCTTCTCGGGTTAATCAGGGCGAGTCAACGCAGAGCTACGGTGCGCAACGACCGTTATAGGCACCGGAAACTTAAAGGTCTTCTGATTGTAGCGCCGGCTTCCAGCCGGCCGGCCATTGCCAGATGCCCCGACGAGTCGGGGCGCTACGGGATATCATGGGCCGAGCCGTTGGCTAGTCAGCGGGCTATTGCTGGAACAGCCCGGAACAGCGGTTTGCGTACGAGACTTGCGCCAGAAGCGCAGGGAAGCAGCTGGCGCCGCGGATCATTTGCGGTCCCACAGGGATGACTTCTCCCAGGCCTGAGGCATGGCCCAGACCTGACGAAGCTTCTGCCAGTAGCGGCGCTTGGTCACCTCGGATTCCAGATCTGCCGGATCGGAGCGTTCTTCGCGCTTGTTGGTCTTCGAGTTATGAAGGTCGTTTCCATAAGCTTCCATTTCCATGGGAGGATCTTCGGGAAGCTGGGTTGCAAAAGGATACTTATGCTGTAGATGGGAGTACGCCCAATCCCAATAGGCGCGGGCCACCCGCTCTTCGTTGGCCCGGTGCTCAGGGGCTGCCTCGTTCACGGCAGAGAGAAACTCCGCCGGAGGATCAACCCGAAGCTGCATGACCGAACGAGTGGCGAGGTAGATAAAGAGAATGGTTGGAGCAACGGCCACCAAGACCCAAGCAAGCTTGGCGGTCATCGAGCCACGCTCGTGCTCCTGCTCGAGTCCGGTGAGCTTCCGCGTAAACCTGTCCAGAGTCGCCTGGGCAGCGAGGTCGACGTTGTCCTGGAAGACCTTGCGCTGTTTCTTCACCAACTCTTCGTGTTTAGCCTGGGAATCTCGCAAGCTGCTCGTGGCTAGCTCCTCAAGCATCCCTCCAAGCTGATGGCCCGCCTCTTCGGATGTGGCCGCAGCCTTCTGCTTCAGAGAATGGCCAAAGTTGGAAAGGACAGACTCGGCTGTGCGCTGAAGCTCTTCCCTGCTGGAGGTGGCCAGGTCCGCGAGGGCCTTGCCCTCACGCTGAGCGTCAGCTGTGAAACTGGCCTTCGTCGCCTCCTGAGTGGCCTCCAGCAGGGCTATGGCCTGTTCTCCTGCCAGACTTATGGAATCGGTAGCCTCACGTGCGCTCTTGGAGGCAGTCTCGGCGAGTTCCCTAAACGATTGTTCGGTGGAAGCCCGCAATTCCTGGTTGAGGGATTCCACTGACTGCCGAGCCGTCTCCGCCAGCCGCAGTCTGGCCTCGTCAACAAGCCGTGTTGCGGAAGTTCCCAATTCATCGCTCAAGGACTTGAGGAGGTCATCGGACTGCCTCCGTAAGGCTTCGGTAGAGCGTTGCTCGAGGCCTTCAGCAGATTTCTGAAGCCGATCCGTCAGCTCCTTGGTGCCCTGGTCGTGGAAATCGTCAAGAACGCTCTGCAGTTCGCCCTTGAACTTCTCAAGGCGCCCGCGCGCCATGAGCCCGAACTCTTGGATAACCGAGGTTGAGTGTTTGGCCAGTCGTTCCTCACACTCCTCGGTTTGACTATCGAGACCGGCTCGCACCTTGGCCTGCGCAGATTGCTGTCGGGCGACGCCTTCGTCTGCGGCAAGTGCAATAGAATCGAGGGCTGCTTGAGCGCACTGGGAAGCAGTCCGGTCAAGTTTTGCGCGGCACTCTTCCTCAGTAGCCTGAACTCGCCTACTGAGAGATTCAAAAGATGATCGAACCTCGGCGGCAATCTGCTCGCGGGTTTCACTGACCAACGCCTCGCGCGAAGCTTGCAATTCTTCCTTCGAGTCCGTGAGGGCTTTCTCGGCGTGCCCTTGCAGTTGTTCGGCACCGGCGCGCTGCACACGCTCAGCGAGCTCCTGGAGCTGATTGGTCAGGTCGGCCGTACTCCTCTGCTGGAAGTTGTTCACAACGCTCTCGAGTTGGCCCTGAAGGCTTTCGATCAACCCGCCTGTCTTACGCCCCAGCTCCTCGGCACCACTCACTGAGAGTTCGGCGAGGCGTTTCTGGTATTCCTCCACATGCGCCGCCGTGCTGGCTTCGACCTCTGCTCGCGTTTCCTGCAGACTGGTTAGAGCCCCTTCCTTAGCCAGCTTGATCGACTCCAGGGCCGCGTCTGCGCACTTGGATGCAGTTTGGTGAAGCTTGGCCCAAGATTCATCCTCAGTAGCCTGGACCCGCCTACCTAGAGACTCCAGGGATGTTTGAGCAAACGCCGCAATCTGCTCGCGAGTGTCGTCGATCAGCGCCATCCTGGAAGTTCGCAGCTCCTCGTTCGAGGACTTGAGGGCATCATCGGCGTGCCTTTGCAGTTGTTCGGTGCAGGACCGCTGCAAGCGCTCAGCGAGCCCCTGGAGCTGACCGGTCAGATCCTTCGTACTCTTCTGCTGGAAATCCTCGAGACTGCTTCTGAGTTGATCCTGGAAGCTTTCCAACAGCAAACCGGCCCCGCGACCCAGTTCCTGGACACCGCTAGCGGTGAGTTCGACCAGGCGTTTCTGGTATTCCTCTGCGTGTGCGCCGGTGCTGGCTTGTATCCTTCCTTGAGCAGCTTTGAGTTCGGCCACAGCCTCGTCCGTAGCGAGCTTGACTGACTCCAGGGCTGCCTGGGCGCACTGGGAGGCGGTCTGAGCAAGCTGATGTCGAGCTTCTTCATCAATGGCTTGGCTTTGGCTGCGGAGAGACTCCGCGGACGCCTGAGTCAAAGCGGCCATCTGCTGCCGAGTTTCATCCACCAGCGCTACTCTTGACGCTTTCAGTTCCTCGCTTAGCCTCTCCACCGTGTCGTCGGCTTGCTTCTGAAGCCCTCTGGCAGAACGCTCCAGCAAGTCCTGGGTGATATTCGGGATCTGATCAGCAACCTGCTGCGCGACCTTCTGTTGAAACTCCTGCAAGGTGTTCTGCAAGAGTTGGCTCTGGAAGCTTTGAAGGAGGTCGTCCGCCTGGCGCTGCAGCGCCTCGATCTCAGAGGCCGCGAGTGTACTGAGCCGTTGCCGGAATGAATCCGCGTTAGCATGGGAAGCGGTTTCTATTTGCTCGCGGACAGTCTCCAGTTTGGCGAGAGCTTCATCAGAAGCGGCCTGGATGGACTTCGCACCCGACTCTGCGCTTCTGCCGACGGCAACAGTCTGTTCCTCTAACTGACGCCCAGCCTGAATGTGCAATTCTTCTAGAGCCGCTTGGGCGCCTTGCCCGACGCGATCTACGGACGATTGGGTGGCGTCGGCGATCCGGCTCCCAGCCTCCTCGACGAGCGTGGCCACTGAGGTCCTGAGTTCGCCGCTGAACGACCCCTTGATACTCTGTGCGTGCTGCTGAAGCTCATCCAGAGCCGTCTGCATTCTCCGCTGAAAGTCTTCGAATAGACTTTCAGACTGACGCTGACAGTTTTCGATGCTCGAACCGGACAGCTCCGACAGCACACCCTGCGCTTGCTGGCGCAACTGGTCGGCGAAAGTCTGTCTGGTATGCTTGCCGATCTCTTCGAGGGACTGCGCGAGTGCCGCCGCACCCTTCTCTTGAAGCTTATCCAGCGCCGTCTGCATTTCTTGCTGGAAATGCTCGATCCCTGAGGTAGACAGTTGAGCCAGTCGCTGGTCGTAGTCGTGAGCGCCGGTTTTGAAGTTGGCTTCCGTTTGCTGCCACTCCGCCCGCAACTCAGCCACCGCTTTTTCGGCCGCAAGACAGACAGAGTTCAGAGCTTCATCCGCCCTCCGGCGCAGTGTCTCCGTCTGATCCTGCAAAGCCGCGACTGCCTCGCCGACGGACTCAGCTGCCCACGTGTCCAGAGACCTCTTGGTCTCTTCTCGCAGCGAAGGCGTCAGGCCTTGAAGTTCAGCAGTGAGATCTACCCCCTCAACAGGTGACCCGGTCTTAGGGTCGGGCGGGACCGCAGAAGTGCCAGACTCGCCAGTAGCGGTCTGCTCGCCGGACCCAGCGGGCTCCGAGATTTGCCTCGATGGCGGCACAATGGGAGCCGTTTTGTTATTCTGGGAAGGGAATTTGATGCCCCAGATGCCTACCGATTCAGTGGGATCGAGGAGTTCAACCACAACTTCGGACTTTTGGGCAGACGTGCCCTCGCCCCGCCACACGACCTTTGCCTTGGCGGTGCGGCGCACGGCGCTGTTTTCGACTGCAACCTCGGCCCCCAGGGCGATTTGATAAGCTGTGACGATCCTCGCTCCCCGCCTGTCGACTCCGACGGTCTGGGTGCTCTCGATGAAGGTCTTACCATTTTCGTCGCTGCCGCTGAGCGCGATGCGGATGGCGAGTGGGAGGTGTCCACTCCAGCGCAAGGGCACCTTTTGAGCTTTCGTATGGGAGGCAACCACGTTTGTTTGGCTTTTCGACTTCACATTACACTCCTCGGCCTGGACGCGAAGACAATTCGCCCCAACGAGGTTTATCGGATATAACGACAAAAGAGATGAAGGAAGACTACACCCAGCAGGGCTGTGTTCGTTTCCGAACAAGGCATTCCCACAAGTGGGCATTTGGCTTTGGGAAGCTCTACCAACACTGAAGCAAGCCTCGAGAAATCAATAAGTTGACCCCGGCCATGCGTGGCACGGAGCTTGCCTGCGAATAGAGGGGTGAAATGTGAAACATTGCGCTGGTTAGCTTTCACCCTTTACTATTCGCTATTCACAATTCGCCGGAGTACAAGGCTGTTATGAACACTCTCCTGCAGGACTTGAAGTACGGCCTGCGAATGCTGTTGAAGAATCCCGGCTTCACCGCCGTCGCGGTGCTCACGCTGGCGCTCGGTATCGGCGCCAACACCGCTGTCTTTAGTGCGGTCAACTCTGTGGTGCTCAAGCCTCTGCCCTACTTCCAGCCAGAAAGGCTGGTGGCAGTCGAATTAATGGACACTAGGAGCGCGCCGGTCCCGAACCCCCTTTCGTACCCGGACTTCTTCGACTTCCGTACTCGAAACCATGTCTTCGAGGTGGCCATTGCGGTAGCTTCGCGCAAGACGGCCAAGGGGGTCCCGTCAGAGCAGAGGAATCCTCCGTCGCTGTCAATCGTCAATCGACAATCAGCAATCGGCAATTCCTCCGATTCAAGGGAAGACCTATGAGCACCGTAATCCAGGATCTACGCTACGGCTTTCGAATGCTGCTGAAGAATCCCGGCTTCGCCGCCGTGGCGGTGCTGACGCTGGCCCTGGGGATCGGTGCCAGCACCACCGTCTTTAGTTGGATTGACACCATCCTCCTCCGGCCTCTGCCCGGCGTTGAGAAGGCCAATGAGCTTGTGGCGCTCGAGAATTTCGCGCCCAATGGCGACTTCTTGAACACCTCCTATCTTGATTACCGCGATTATCGCGATCACTTGGCATCCCTCGCCGGGCTGGCCGCGACGCAACTCGAGCCGCTCAGCATCGGGTCTCAGGACCACGCCCGGCAAGTCTGGGGCGAGATGGTGACCGGGAATTACTTTGCTGTGCTCGGCGTGAAGCCCATCCGCGGCCGTGTTTTTTCGCCTGACGAGTACGGTTTCAAACCCAACGGCTTTCCCGTCGCGGTCATCAGCTCGCGTCTGTGGCGTACATACTTCAATGGGGATCCTTTTATTGTGGGCAAAGCCATTCGGGTGAATCAGCACGAGCTGACTATCATCGGTGTGGCGCCGTCGGATTTCCGAGGCACGATCTCTGGGTTGGCCTTTGATGTCTGGATCCCGTTCATGATGCATCCGGAGCTGCAAGGCGTTGGCGAGTGGATGCTTCGCGACCGGGGGACGCGGCAGCTCATCTGCATCGCACGTTTGAAGCCCCGCGTGACACTCGACCAGGCACGCGCCGAACTTGCCGAACTCGTCCGTTACATGTCCAAGGTGAATGTTCCGGAGGATGTTGGCGTCAGCGCTGACGTGATGCCGATTTGGAAGGCGCACGCCGGCGCGCAGAGCCTTCTCTTGAAACCGCTCGAAATTCTGATGGCGGTGGGCGTGGTAGTGCTGCTGATTGTTTGCGCTAATGTGGCCAATCTTCTACTGGCACGGTTCACTGCGCGGCAAAGAGAATTCAGCGTCCGATTGGCGCTCGGTGCCGGAGGCTTTCGGTTAGCGCGGCAGGTGCTCACCGAGAGCCTGGTGCTAGCCGCTTGCGGCGCCGCCGGCGGAGTGGCTCTGACCGCGTGGATGGGCGGC
>DATJKY010000746.1:0-1691 GCA_035490955.1 Terriglobia bacterium
CGAACAGTTGATTAGCGCGGGCTGCCTCGATAGTGTCGATCTCAGAGATGGGCGAATAATGTTCGTGGATGACCTAGCTAGGATACTCGCGCGGTCTCCCGGACAACGCTGAGGCTACCGGGCTATACCACAGAGTCTGCAAGGCTGGCACAACGCACCGAATCAAAGGGGACGTGGTTATCGGCAGAGATGAGGATTTCCCCTGAGCCGACTTGGGTCGGCCAGAGGACGATGCGTCACGCCAACAGCGACGAATTCCCAGTTGACTTAGTACGGAGCGTTCGCGGCAGTTGTCACAGCGGCCCGATCTCTGTCATCTTACACGCATGATCCTGCGGCCAGACCAGGCAATTGCGGGGCGCCCTGCCAAGGACATTCGGAATTTCCTGAGAGAAATACTTCATCTGCAGGTTTCCTGCGGGTATGCGCAGCATGTCTTGGGCTGCCCGAAGGAGGAAGCTAAACAGGTGATGACCGCCCTGGAGAAAGAGGGTTATCTTTGCAGGGCCGGACGACACGAAGGTCACGACCTCTATGCGACGACCCTGAAGGGCAATCAATTAAACAGAGCGTCTTAAGTAATGCCGCATAGACGATGCAGCGTAGAATTTGGTTTTCGCCAAGCGGCCATCTGCCGTGAGATGGCGTCAACCAGATCTTGAAGCTCGGGAAAGTACTGGTTGTGCGTACAGAGTCGACGTGTCAGCTTCCAGACGCGTTCGATGGGATTAAGTTCGGGGCTGTACGGCGGGAGAAAGTCCAAGCGTAATACCCGCCGATGCTCGCGCCGGAAAGGCTGCAGGAGGCGCGCGTGATGGTAAGGGGCGTTGTCCAAGATCAGCACCAAGCGACGAGCCCCAGCGCGATGTCGTAACAGATGTCGAAGGAAGCGGCCGAAACTGAGACCGTCAAACTTCGGCTCCGGTTGCGTGATCAGTTGCCCTTGGCGGAGGTTGACAGCTCCAAACAGGGCCACCGACTTTCGGGTGGGCGCATGGAGGAGCACGGGGTCCGTCTCTTCCGGCGGCACCCACATGAGGGAGCGTGTCCCATGCTGTTGGAAGTGGCATTCATCCAGACTCCACAAATCCACCTTCGGGTCACGCGCCAGGCGGTGGAGTTTTTTTATATCGAGCCTGCGCCTCCGGGTCAGCATGGGCGATAAGCGAACGGGGTTTGCGCAAACGGAAGCCGAAGTGATGGAACAAACGCTGACATTGACGGTGCCCCAAAGCCACACCGTAAGTCTTCGCCAAGTGGTGGGACAGGAGCTTCCCGTCCCAGAGATTTTGGCTATAACCCCGGGTGCGGGGAGAGCGTCGCAGGTCACGTTCCACCGCCGCCAGTTGCTTCTCGGTGAGCCGGTGGGGCCGACCCGATCGTTCTCCTTCTTGCAGCCCCGCGAAGCCCTGGCGCTCGAAACGGCGCACCCAACGCTGAACGGTACGGGGGTCCTCGCCCAGCCAGTCCGCCACGTGGTAGCAGCTAAGGCCATGGCTGACGAGCAAGATTCCGTGCAAGCGATGGTCGTAACGCGAGTCCTCGGAGCGAGTGATTTCTTGTTGAACTGCCAAGCGCATGACTTCAACATCAGCAATCTCCAGCCGGCGCATCGGACTGCCTCCCGGCTCATTGTAGGGCCGAGAGGGCTGGGGAAGTCAACACAATTATGCGGCATTACTTAAGACGCT
>DATJKY010000747.1:0-18861 GCA_035490955.1 Terriglobia bacterium
CGGACTGGCTGGTCCTTGACGGGAACGGCAAACACGCGCGAGCGTTCCTGAATCGCGCGGTGCTGTGTCCCGCCTTGCCAGCGGTCCAGGAATATTACCGACAGGTCACAAAGCGGCTGATGCGCGACATGGGGTTTGACGACAGCAAGCTCGATCTGTGCCTTACGGTGCCGGAGTGCTATAACGAGGCCTTTCGAAGGGAAGATACAGGGTGGTTGACTATGTGAATGGGAAGGCTCTCGGAACCATCGAAGGCCCAAACGCAAGAGTGGATGCTGACTTCAGGGGCCGTCTTCTACTAGAGGCCAACCGGATCCCCTGAAAGTCGGACGTGCCCCGCAAAGGCGGAAGACGTTTCTGACATTTGTCAGTGTTTCTGTGGGAGTTCTTTGTTTAGTCCTCTCCTTTGGGGAGAACGTTGGCCGACGCGGGAGGCCCGGGTGGAGCGCCTGAGAAGCGCGGAGCGCATTAGCACTCCCGAAGTCTGCCCCGCTGTCTGTGTACGGCTGGAGCAGATGGAAGCGGTAACCAGCTCGCCGTGCCCGTGAGAAAAGGGGCGTTAAGAAGCGCAGCACTGTCGCTGACAGCGTATGACGTAGTGACTTGCGCCGGCGGATAAGGAGAGACCCATGAGACGAACGACGATATGTAGAGCAGGAGTTGTGACCTGTGCGTTTCAGGCGATCACAGTCCTTGGCCAGCAGCCCGAGGTACGACCCCAGCCTGGCACGCGATTGTCAGTCGACGAACTAAGACAACAGATGTTTCAGGTCAGTGCCGGGCGCCGTCTGAAACCGGCGACGTGGCGAGGAGGTGCACGGATTGCCGTGGCGCTGAGCTTCGATGTCGACAACGCCACATCGAACCTGGCTGTCGGTGATTTGGGCTCCGAGAGTCTGTCGCGTGGCGAGTACGGCGCGGTTGATGGTCTACCTCGGATCTTACGTCTGCTCACGAAATACGACATACCGGCATCCTTCTACATTCCCGCCGTTAGTGCGGTGCTCCACCCGCAGATGATCAAAGACATTCAGGCCTCCGGGAAGAACGAGATCGGCGTGCATGGCTGGATTCACGAGGACCTGCCGGCGCTGAACAATGAGGGAGAAGAACAACGCCTGTTGTCGCAGGCGATCGATTATTTGACGAAAGTGACGGGAAGGCGACCGGTAGGATACCGAGCGCCGTCCTGGCATTTCAGTCGGTTCACCATGAAGCAGATCAAGGACGCTGGGTTTCTTTATGACAGCAGCCTGATGGCGAGCGACGACGCCTACGAGATCCTTGTCGACCGGCAGCCAGTCTACCGGGTACTCTCTTGTGGGGGCTACTCCTGCACCTCCAGGGCGATTCACAAGGCGCGCTGGCGCAATTTCGTCAATGCGTGGCGCTTCGGGAGGCCCTGGTGGAAGCACATCCCCATGATGTCGTTTACAAACGCAACTTGATGATCGGGTACGGCCACGTCGGGGACACCCTCGGCGGTCCTGTTTTTTACAATCTCGGGGACAGCGAAGGCGCCCGAAGTTACTACCGCAAGGCGGTCGAGATCGGCGAGGAGATTTTCAACGCGGACCCACGCGACAGCACCGCCAAATTCGACCTTGCCGCGGCTTAGGACGATTGGGTATGGTTGATGTCGCGGCATCCGGGATGGCCAAGTCTCTGGCTGCCCCGGAGCGGTCTGTGCGGATGCTGGAGACCTTAGTGGCTGCGGACCCCAATAAACTAAGCGTAAAGATACAGTTGGCGCGCGCGCAAGAATACACAGGGCATCGCCTGCGGGCTCTTCGCTGCTATACCGAAGCTATTGCGAGCTACCGGCGATCGGTGGCGGCTGGCCGACTCCATGCTCGAAGCCGACCCGACCTCTCACGTGGCGCTGGCTGAAGCCGTGGCCTCGGGTCGTGGGATGGCGACAGCCATGGCCATGGCGGGCGATCGAGCCGGGTCCCTCCGGCAAGCGCGGGCAACCATCGAGCGGGCCCAAGCCGGCGTGAATGCGGGGCCGGACAAACGGAGCCGGCAACGCCATGTGGCAGAGAGCACAACGGAGTTGGGTTCGGTCTACGAGATCCTGGCGAAACAGTCGTCGGCCTCCCGCACGCACCAGGACTGGGAAGCCGCGCGCTCCGCGCTCCAGCAAGCGATCTTCCGGTTGGATTCGGTGATGGCCGATGGCAAGCTGACGTCGATCGATACAACCGATCAGCAACGCGCCAAAAACCTGCTGGCAGAGGCCGAGGAGCACTTGTCAGCTTCTCAACGGAACCGCCAGCGACGTTGAGGCACATGAGTTCGGCCGGATCATAGGTGTCCTCGTTCAATGCCGGCAAACGCGATAGAGTATTTCCCAACCCAATGGATGTTGATTGAAAGCTGGCCGTGCCATATTTTCCTTTTCGGTTCTTGCGGCACCTTGATTGCCCACTTTCGTCCTCCTTGCGGTCGTTGGGGCCCGGAGATTCCCTCTATTTAGGTAGGCGAAAGGCGGCGGTAGATTTTGCGCCGATTGGAAGAAACTTTTCTGGGGCACTGGCGCTATATGTGCTGGCCACACCGGGGCTCATGGCGTGGCCTCTTTCCTCTCTCGACGATTCAACTGCTTCCCCCGGTGTGCAACCGCTCGAAGGTGGATAATCGGCGCTTCGCCATGGCATGATGGACCACCGACAGGAAATCCGCCTAAGGTGGCTCGAAATGAACATCGATTACGGCCTGCAAGCGTCCGGCCTGAAGGCCAGCGTCAAAGCGCTGTTCCACCTTTCCGCCGGGAAGATCCAGTCGATTGAGCGGTGCTGGGATCCCTCCGCTGGCGCCCCGGTGTTTACGGTCCACGGGACGTACACTAATCGAGGCTGGACCGAATGGACCCAGGGCTTTCAGGTCGGCTCGGCCCTTCTGCAGTTCGATGCTACCGGGGAGCCCGAGTTTCTCGAGATAGGCCGCCGGCGGACGCTTGAAGTCATGGCGCCTCAGCTCACGCACATGGGCGTGCACGATCATGGGTTCAACAACGTCAGTACTTACGGGAATCTGCTACGATTGTTCGTCGAGGGCCGCATCGGGACGGACCCCTGGGAGCGGAGGTTCTACGAACTCGCACTAAAATGTAGCGGGGCGGTGCAGGCTTCACGCTGGTCGAAGCTTGCTTCCGGGGGAGGGTTCATCTACTCCTTTAACGGCCCTCATTCGCTCTTCGTCGATACGATTCGGACTTTGCGCGCGCTGGCATTGAGTCATCGCCTCGGTCACGAGCTCCTGGGCGAGAACGGCCGTCGCACCTCGCTGCTCGACCGGCTGATCCGGCATGCGCAGACGACCGCTCGCTATTCCGTTTACTACGGGGAGGGGCGCGACGTTTACGACATTCGGGGCCGTGTCGCTCATGAGAGTCTTTTTAACCCGAATAACGGTGATTACCGTTGTTCTAACTCCCAGCAGGGTTATTCGCCATTCAGCACTTGGACCCGCGGGCTTGCATGGGCCATGTTAGGATTCGCCGAAGAGCTCGAGTTCCTCAGAACGATCCCGGAGGGTGAGTTCGTAGCGCATGGGGGGCGCGAGTTCGTGATCGAGATGTTGCGCAAAGCTGCGGAGGCGACCTGCGATTTCTATGTTGAGAATTCGGCCGCTGACGGCATCCCGTATTGGGATACGGGAGCGCCTGGCCTGGAGAGGATGGGCGATTGGCGGGGCAGGCCCGCCGACCCCTGGAACGATTTCGAACCCGTCGACAGCTCTGCTGCCGCCATCGCCGCGCAAGGGCTTCTGCGATTGGGAAGGTGTCTCCAAAACCAGCTCTATTGGCAAGCCGGTCTCACCCTCTGCCGTACTCTGTTTTCCGAACCTTACCTGAGCACAAGTCAGGACCATCAAGGTTTAATCCTCCACGCGCTGTATCACCGTCCAAACGGATGGGACACGGTTCCCCACGGGCGCCGCGTCCCGGGGGGTGAGGCTTGCATCTGGGGCGACTATCATGCCATCGAACTCGCGTTGTACCTGCTGCGGATCATCGAGGGCAAGGAGTATCTGACCTTCTGGGGCAACCTGGATGGCCCTCGTTAAAGCGTAGGTGTCTGCGCTAGTGAGGCCCGTCAGGTAGCCACGGTGAGTGTTCTTTCTGACCGTGAGCTTTTTGCTTGCGGAAGAACCCACGGTCAATCACAAACCGAGTGACCGTGGCTGCGGAGACTGCATCGTGAAACCGGTCGCCATCGTAACCGGCGCCAGCCGCGGCATTGGGCGCGCCATCGCCGTCGAACTTGCTGGCACGCACACCGTAATCGCGACCTACAAAGAGCGGCGCGAGGCAGCGGATTCTCTGCGCGAGGAAACGGGCGTCGAGATCCTGCGGTGCGATCTCAGCCTGCGTTCCGACCGCGAGGCGCTTATCACCTCCGCGCGTGATCGCTTCGGCCGGCTCGATCTGCTTGTCAACAACGCTGGTATGGCTCCTCGTGAGCGGCGGGATCTGCTGGAAGCCACCGAGGAGAGCTTCGACGAGCTGATCGAGACTAACCTGAAAGGCCCCCACTTTCTCACCCAGGCTGCCACCCGCTGGATGGCGAGGCAACGCCACGGCCGCATCGTCTTCATTACATCCATCTCGTCCTATGCGGCTTCGGTGAACCGTGGCGAATACTGCATCGCCAAAGCCGGTCTCAGCATGAGTGCGGCTCTCTACGCGCAACGGCTCGCGTCGCACGGGGTCCTGGTTTACGAGATCCGGCCCGGCATCATTCGCACCGACATGATTGCGCCGGCGGCAAAGGACTATGAGGAAAGGATCGCAGGCGGCCTGGTCCCTCAAATGCACATGGGCGAGCCCGCGGACGTGGCGCGCGCCGTCCGCGCCATCGCCGACGGACTTCTCGATTACGCCACCGGGCAAGTGCTCGATATCGACGGCGGGTTTCACTTGCGGTCGCTGTGAGCGGGCCGAACCGGATTCGCGTAGGCGGGTACCGGTAGCCACGGTCAATCGGTTTATGATTGACCGTGGTTTCTTCCCGCAATCAAGAGCCCACGGTCAAAAAAAGCACTGACCGTGGCTACCATGGTTACCAAGGCTTATAGACCCGCATCTGCGGCGCTAACTCTGGTGACGGCGGACCAGTCGAGCTCTCCGTACCCGCGGGCGATGCCTGAGATCAGGTGATCGCGGATCAGGCTGGCGAAAGGTAGAGGCACGCCGGCTCCCTCCCCGGCCGCGAGGATCAGCCGAACATCTTTCAGTCCCAAGTGCATTTTGAAGCCGGCGGGCTGGAACTTCTCTTCCAGCACGATCTTGCCGTAGTTGTCGTAAACCGGCGACTTGAGGAGCGAGCCGTTCGCAATTTCCAGGAATCGAGCCGGATTGACTCCTGATTTTCGCATCAGCGCAAAAACCTCACCCAAGGCTTCTAGCATGGAAGCGATGAGGAAGTTGCCGCCAAGTTTTACCGCAGTGGCAGCCGCGGCTTCGGACCCCAGCACGAACAACTTCTGAGCGATGGCCTCGAAGAGCGGCCGACATCGCTCCACCGCTGCGGCGGGTCCCGCCGCGACCACCAAAAGCTTCGCCGCCTTGGCAGCTTGCGGCCGCCCAAACACCGGCGAAGCCACAAAATCCTGCCCGCGCTTACGGTGTGATTCTGCAAGGTGCCTCGCCAGGCCTATGCTAATCGTGCTGCATGCGATATGAATGCCACCCTCAGGGAGTGCGCCGAGAATTCCGTCCTTGCCGAATGTGGTCTCTTCTACGGCGCCATCATCCGCCAGCATGGTCACCACCACACCGGCGGCACAAGCCTCCGCTGCCGAGGCGGCGAAGGTGGCGCCTTCGGCCGCCAGATCGTCAGCGCGGCTCCGCGTGCGGTTGTAAACAATCATCTGATGGCCTGCTTTGATTAGGTTGCGTGCCATAGCCAGCCCCATATTACCCAGCCCAACGAATCCAGCCTTCATTGTTGCCTCCCAAGTATCCCAAGTATCCCAAGTAGCAGATGCTGTTGAAAGCATTCAAGCACGAGTATGATACTGATTTTGGATTTTAGATTTTGGATTTCGGATTCGCACCCCGTTGGAACCGGCCTGCGGCCCTTTCTCGAGAGAAGAACCGCAGAGTTTGAAAGGCAAACTCCGCGCTACCCGGCTGCCTTCCCGAAACTCGTTTAAGGAGGCGAGAGCGTGCCACTGTATTTTTCCGCCCACACCACTGCTTGTCTCACCAAACAGGCGTTGCGAGAGCTCATGAAGGTACTTCTGACGGCCACCGACATGAAAGTACGTCGCTGCGTGGCGAGCCAGCTTGGCGGCCGAATGCTTACCGAGATTGAGGCTCCCAACCAGGCCACACTGGAAAAGTGGTTCAATGCCCGTCGCATCAACTGTGAATGGATTATGCGTATCGAACTCGACGGCAAGGATGGGAGAGTTAACGAGTACTGAACTCGGTACTTAGGATTCTGGAGTCTGCGTGAGCTTCAGCACTTCCGGCGAAGCAAAGCAGTTCCTTGTCTCCAGGATTGTTCAGGAGGCAAAGCGCCGACAGAGACTGTTTGACTGCATAGTTCAGCGCGTCATCCGTTAGTACAGGGAGGTTGTCCTGCTTTTTAACCTTTCTTGTTGGACCCTTAACTGTGGACTGTCGACTGTCGACTTTCCTACAGCCATCGGTGCTGGTTGGGATAGAAGGTCACTGGCCTGTGGGGAAACTTCTCTCGAAACGCGCGGAACCGGCGCAAGGCCAATAGGTATCTTCGATCCGAAGACTTGAGCGTTTTATGAGGCATGTTGATGAGGGCGCGCTCCACTTCCCAAACGTTCCTTGACGAAAGTCGCCAATCGCCTTTCACCAGGGTGCGTAGGTCCGCCACCCCGTAGCCGGTAATTCGCGATGTGTTGTCCACGTAGGGATCAACGTAGCTCATCGCCAGTTGGCGCACGGTCCGAAAGACCGCTTTGCGACCGTGCAGGCCGTAGTCGCGCGAACGCGCCACTGTGCCCCAGCGGCCGCGCGAGCGGAAAAGAAAGAGCACGTGGTCGAGATTGTCCTGGGACTCCAGGTCGAGCAGGAGAGGCGGAAAGCCGTGCTGCTCGAGAATTGTCGCCGCAGCAAGTGCTGCCTCCAGGCAGTGTGCGCTGCTGTGGTAGACGACGCCGCGAAGTGTGCGCAGTGTGTCGCCTCCCTTTTCCCAGTTATAGGGCAGCGCTCGGAGGAACTTCTGCACTTGTCGTGGAGTGCGGTATTTCTGAACAATCACCCACTCCGCCGGCCGGAAGTCTTCCCGAGTCGGAGGCCGCAGACATTTTGGATTTTGGATTTTAGATTTTGGATTAGGCATCCGGTTCATCCACGCGCCCACACCAACCAGTTCCCGCAGTACGTTCTGGGTTTCAGAGGTCCCGCCGATGTCATCCCGAGCAGAGCGAGGGATCTACTTTTGCCGTGAAGAAGAAGCAGATCCCTCTCCCGCATCCGGGGTCGGAATGACCGCTGTGGGGACTTACATGTGGATTGGTGGGCCAAGGGCCCGGGCAAATACGCAGCACGACAAACACCCTTTCATCAGCCGGATCGGCTGTTCAATCCAAAATCTCAAATCTAAAATGGCCCGGCCCACCTGTCATACCAAAGCTCGAAACAGAAGAGCGGCCAGAGCAACCGCCGATGGTCCGCCTGCCGCGCCCAATGTTCCTCCAGCAAGCGCCGCACGAACGAGACACTGAACAAGCCGTTTCGCTTGAGCTTTTCCTCCCCAAGCGTTTCATCCAGCCAAGACCTTAGTTCTCCGCGCATCCACTCCGCAACGGGTACGGAAAACCCACGCTTTTGCCTATAGACGATCTCACGCGGCAGCCACATTGAGACGGCCTTCTTCAGCAGGTGCTTGAGCTGGACGGTGGGTACCTTAAGCTGAGTGGGCAGGCCGGCGGCGAATTCGATCAGCCGATGGTCAAGGTAGGGCGTGCGCAGTTCCAGCGAACAGGCCATGCTGGCGCGATCGATCTTCACCAGCAGGTCGTCCTCCAGGTAAAGCCGGAAGTCGAGGTAAGTCACTTCGGCAATGGCATCCTCAAAGACGGTGCCCTCCCGCACGCGATCGAGAGGAGCAAGGATTTGCTGGCCGGGCTTTGCACAGCAGTCGAATTGCGGAGAAAACAATCTGTTTAGCTCGTCGGGTGCGAACATACCAAACCAGATCTGGTGTCGCAGGGCGGGTTCCTTGTCCACGTGGGCCAGAAAACGGCGGAGGAATAATCCCATAGGCACGGCGCTCGAAGAAAGGGGAAAAAAGGGCTGGAGCCTTGCGAACAACTGCCGCCGCAGGAAACGCGGCAGCCGGAGGTAGTACTCCGCCAGCCGCGCGCCGATGTACATCGGGTAGCCGCCAAATAGTTCGTCACTACCCTCCCCGCTCAGCGCCACCTTAATGTGTTTGCGCGCGAAGCGCGAAATGAGAAAGGTCGGGATGACGGCAGCATCAGCCAACGGCTCGTCCAGGTGATCCGCAAGGATCTCCAAACCCTCACGCAGTTGCGCTTTGTCTGCAACCAGGACGTGGTGCCGGGTGTTGAAGCGACGCGCCACCAGCCGGGCGTAAGACTCTTCATTAAAAGCCTTCTCCGGGAATGCTACAGAGAACGTGTTGACGTTGCCCGGCGTTAACTCGCTCATCAACGCCACAAGCGTTGATGAGTCCACTCCGCCGCTGAGAAACACCCCGAGCGGTACATCGCTCACCAGCCGCGAGAGGGCAGCCTCACGCACACGTGTGCGCAGCTCTTTCAGGAGTGCGTTTTCTTCGATTCGGCTGACACGCGGTCTCCCGGGAGGCCTCAAATATTCCTGTAACCGCCAAAATGGCTCGACGCGAACCTGCCCGGCCTCGATGACCATGCGGTGCGCCGCCGGTAGCTTCCTGATTTCTGCGAAGATACTCCGCGGTGCGGGAACATATCCGTAGAAGAAGAACTGTCCGACGGCCTCCTGATCGAGGGTGCGGCCGACCCCGGGGTATTCGAACAGCGCCTTGATCTCCGAAGCGAACACCAGCGTGTTGTCGCGAAACCAATAGAAAAGCGGCTTCTCACCAGCACGGTCGCGTGCCAGCAGCAGGCGCTTCGCCCCGTTATCCCACAGAGCGATAGCGAACATGCCATTCAACTGGCGCACGCAGTCAGGTCCCTGCTCCTCATAGAGGTGAGCGATCACTTCTCCGTCCGAATGAGTCTTGAAGTGGTGCCCGCGCTGAACGAGATCTCGGCGCAGCTCCCGGTAGTTATAAATTTCACCGTTAAAAACCAGCGCCACATCTCCCGTCTCATTGAAGAGCGGTTGATCGCCCGTCTGGAGATCAATGATGCTCAGACGACGAATGGCCAAGGCGAGGTAGGGTAGCTCAAACTTGCCGTGGCTGTCGGGGCCGCGGTGGATGAGTCGCGCCGACATAAGATCGATGCGCTCGCGTTGGGCCGCCGTTTCGAGTGCCAGATTGAAGATGCCGCAGATTCCGCACATTCAAAGGTTGGATTAGTAGATCGATTCCCAGCCGTCGCTGCGACGTAGGGGCACCCCTACGTCGGCGTCTGCGGGACACGACACTAGGGCAACAGATTCACCTTAGCTGACGCACGACTGAGTCCTGCGCCAGGCCGAGGGCGGAGAAAATGGCGCCGCAGGTCTGCGCCCTGTCCTGCAAAGCACTCAGCTTCAGGGGCGGAGGATCAGGCTGGATTCTCCGCACCACCTTCTCAACCGTGGCCAACATCAAATCCGGCGCACCCTTGGAAACGCCCCCGCCAAACACGATCAAGTCAGGGTCGAGAACAGCGACGATGTTGGCCACGCCCACTCCGAGCAGAGTGAAGATCCGTTCCAGCACCTCGCGCGCCCTGGCATTGCCCTGGCGCAGAGCCTCAAACACAAAGTAGGCATCGCGTTCTTCCCTCAGACCTGAAGGCCTGCCGCCAGCCTCCCTGCTCAGGGACTTGTGGCCCTCGGCCGCGATACCGAGGCCGGAAACATAGCTCTCAAAGTGGCCGGTGTCGCCGAAATCTTCGTTCCAGCGCGGCCATTCCACGTTCATTCGGTAAAGTTCGCCGGCGGCGCCGGTGCGTCCCACGTACAGCTTGCCGTCTATGAAAACGCCGGCCCCTATCCCTGTACCCAGGGCGATAAAGACGAAGTTGCCGACGCCCCGAGCAACGCCGCGCCAGTGCTCGCCAATGGCGGCCATATTGGCGTCGTTCTCCAGGAAGATGGGTACGCGAAACTCCCTTTCCAGCTCTCCTTTCAGGTGCACGTCTTTCCAGCCCGGCAGGTTATTGGCCCACGTCACGACGCCAAGTTTCGGAGTTACAGGGCTCGGCACCCCTATGGCCACCGCCCGCAACCTGCCATGCCGTGGCAGACCGGCCAGCAAGGTTCGGATTCCCGTATGGGTCTGCCGTATCAGTTTAGCCGGGCCGGCTTCGGGCCGGATCTTTTCATCCGATTCGCACAACGTCTCGCCCCGAAAGTCCGCGAGAGCGTAATGGATGTGGCTCCCGCCTAAATCAATGCCGACAACGTAACCGAAGCTGGCGTTCATTACCACGCGCTCACGGCCGCCGGGGGACTGCACCATCCCTTTCTGGACGAGCATTCGCAGCTTGGCGTTCACCGTGGAGAGCTCGAGACCAAGCAGGCGCGCAAGCTCTGGCGGCGAAGTCTCACCCGAACGCGCCACCTCGCGGAAGACGCGTTGCAGAGACGACCGAGGCTTTGATTCGTCGCTTCTGAATGGACTCTTCATGCTTGCTAACAGCTTCCCTGCCGCCCCGTCGCCATTTCATACAGCACGACGCCGAATGAAAACAAGTCGGTCCGCGCGTCCAGCTTCTCACCTCTCACCTGCTCCGGCGACATGTAGGACACTGTCCCCATCGCTACGCCGGTCTTGGTGAGATTGGGGTCAGCGGCCGACACTGTGGGGGTATCCTGCGGTGCTATCCCCCCACCCGGCTCTGACGCGACTGCGGGATCCCCACTCTCTGTCGCCGCAGGCGACCGAAGGCTGTTGGTTGGGGAGAGTTTCGCCAAGCCGAAATCCAGAATCTTCACCTGTAGGGCCTGCCCGCGAGTCGTAATGAAGATGTTGGCTGGCTTGATGTCGCGATGTGTGATGCCCTTTCCGTGTGCCGCCTCCAGCCCATCGGCAATCTGGACGGCCACATCGAGCAATTCACCGATTAGGACGGGCACTCCTCCCGGCGACGCGCAATTCGGATCGGGTCCGAGTTTCGAGTTTCGATTTTCGAGTTTCGTGTGTTCAAGCCGCTGCCGCAGCGTTTCGCCGTCTAGCAACTCCATGGCGATAAACGGTTGGCCCTCGTGTTCGCCAAATTCATAGATCGTGCAGATGTTGGGATGATTCAGCGCTGAGGCGGCCCGTGCCTCGCGCTCGAACCGTTCCAACGCCTTCGAGTCTTTCCCCAATTCCTCCGGCAGGAATTTCAAGGCCACTGTGCGGCCCAGCTTGATGTCCTCGGCCTTGTGCACCACTCCAATACCCCCTCCGGCCAACAGCTCCAGCACGCGGTAGTGGGAAACCTTCTTGCCAGTGAGGCTCGCGAAAGCTGATGCCGAGGGTAGCGCTGAGTTGGTTTCTAACTCTGCGGTCTTTCCTTGGGGAAGAACCGCGGACTGTAGGGCCGACCCTTGGGTCGGCCTGGCCGCGGCCGGGGCAAGCCCCGGCCCTACGCCCTCTGGCGGGCTGGCAGCCTCTACCCAATGCGCAGCCACCAGCAGCCGGTAGCCTCGACGCACCAGCGTCTCGATGTAGTGAGGACGCTCTGGCGAGATCTCGTGCCAAGTACCATCCCAAAAGGTCAGCACATCGATTTTTCCGTAGCGTTTGTCCCGGCCGATTAGAGCCAGCCGCGAACCATCTGGCGATATCTCCCAGTCCATGTGCTCCCACCAAACGTCGGTCTCGCCTAGCTGTTTCCCCTTACCTTGCACCGGATCGAGCGAATAGAAAAAGAGCTTGTTCCCTTTTTTCTCACCGAGTACGCAGGGAATGCGGGGCCTTAGCGGGCACGTGTCGTCCCACACATATAACCCGGGGTCGCGTAGGACTGAAGCACCCGCAGGCTCTTCCAGCACCCTATCCGGCGGCCCGCCAGCAACCGGCCCTGGAGCGGTGCCCTGACAGTGCCCGCCGCTTACGGCCGGCCAGCCTCTATTCCTTGGCGCGGGATGAAAAGTGGGAGCGGGGGCTTCGCGTTGTAAGTCTGCGCAAAATCCCTTTGGTTGACGGCCAGTCCGAGGTATCCCCGCGAGTCGATGTAGAGGAGTGGCTCGCCGACGGGTACATCGCTGAACGTTTTCACAAAGGGAAGAATCATCTGCCTCTCACCCAGGGTCACACGCACTTTGCCGCCCCAAGAGTAGCCCAATGACAGGAAATCCTTGCCCTCGATATTGGAAATGAGGCTGCCGAAAGGATCGTCCAGGGCGATGATCTCCCCGGCGATACCTTTTTCGTCCTTCCTGGCCACGGGGATATTGAGCCGCACGAGATTCTTCACCTCAAGCTCCGGACCCACCTCGCTCCAGTCCTCTCCTTGCGCCAGATGAGCGCCTACCGGAGAGAAGATGTCGCGACCGTGAAAGGTTGAGGAGATGGCTTCACCGCGCATCCATGATGGGTTGGTGATTTCCCGCGCTCCCTCGATTCCGTCACGGTCCTGGACCAGGGTTATGAGACCGTTGTCCGGCAGGACAAAGTACTGGCCCCGCTTCGACTTCACCACCACTGCTTTGCGAGTGCTGCCAACCCCGGGATCGATCACAGTCACGAAAACCGTGCCGGAAGGGTAGTAAGGCGAGGCGCCGACGAGAAAACGGGCGCCGTCGAGGATCGAGTAGGGAGTGACTTGGTGGGTCAAGTCCACAATTCTCAGGTCGGGGGTGATGCTCCACATCACTCCCTTACAGATAGCGACCGCGTCGTTGGCCACCCCGAAGTCGGTCATGAAAACGATCGTGGGCGCGCGAGACCCGTCGGGGCGGGGCAATCCTGCTCCTGCCGCCGGCGTGGCTGAAACCAGGACCAGCAAGAGGGCCCCAAGTAGAACCAGGAGTCCGGCCTTTTGTGCTCGAGCGTGGTGTGGCTTTGCCACCTGCTGTGCGGAAAGCCTCCGGCGTTCCGCGAGACCAACAACTTTATTGGTTTTCTCTTTTTGGCCGCTGGGCCGGAAAGGCTGAGCCTTTCCGCACAACAGGCGGCAAAGCCGCGATTTTTTCACACCTTCTGCCCTCTGAGATCCGTCGACGAGGTACGGGCGGTAACTAAGGCGAAAGCGAAGCCAGCCGATCATGATAAGCGAACCCGACCGCCGCCGTCACGCCCCTGCGGGACCTTTGGGACCTCTTCGGTCAGCGCTGGGAAGAGTGACCGTAAAGGTCGAACCCTTACCCAGCAGGCTCTCGACGGTGATAGTACCGCGCATGCGTTCGATGACGTGTTTGACTATGGATAGGCCCAGACCGGTTCCCCCAACTTCCCGCGAGCGAGTCCTGTCCACTCTATAGAAGCGCTCAAAAATACGCGACAGGTCCTCGGAAGGAATGCCGATCCCGGTATCGGCGATGCGGATGTAGGCCGATTGGTTCGGTCCGAGACCGGCTTCAACGCGAACCTCACCGCCGGAGCGATTGAACTTCACGGCGTTGTCGAGGAGATTGACCAGCGCTTGCTCCAGCCGAACCTTGTAGCCTAGCACTTCAGCGTCCTCGATCGGACCGGCGATCAGACGCACGCTGCGCACGCGCGCCTCGGGCTCCACGGCGCGAAGCGCCGCCTCCACGGAGGAGCGGACGGAAACGCACTCCGGCTCCACCTCCGACCTGCCGGACTCCAATTCCGACAGTGTGAGCAGATCGGAGGCGATATTGTTCAGCCGGATGGCGTGAGCTTGGATAATCTGAAGAAACTTACGGTTATTTTCCCGGTCCTCGAGCGCCCCGTCGAGCAGCGTCTCGGCGTAGCCGCGAATGGCGGTCAGGGGTGTCCGCAACTCGTGCGATACATTGGCGACGAAATCTCTGCGCACCCGCTCCAGCCGCTCCAGGTCCGTAACCTCGTGTAGGATGGCGATAGCGCCGCGACCCGTCGGCATCGCCAACGATGCCGCCTGCACTTCAAACCAGCGTCCTTCCGCCGCCGGAAGTTGCTGCCGCCGCCGCAGCGTGTTCCCCGTGGCCAGGACCTCGGAGAGCATCTGCAACAATTCCGGTTCGCGAAGCAGATCAACCAAGGGCGTGCGGGGCGGAACCGGGTTGGCAGCTCCCACCAGGGAGGCGAACGAATGGTTGCAGAACGTAACCCGCAATTCCTGGTCTACGGCCAGCACTCCCTCCATCATACTGGCGAGGATGGCCTCGAGGCGCGCTGATTCGAGGCTGAACCGGGCAAGCAGGTCACGGGACTTCGAAGCCGTTTGGTTGAGCGAATGCGCCAGCGCGCCCAGTTCATCACCCGCCTCGGGCAGCGGGCTTTCCGAGAATCGGGCATCAATCAGGCCCTCCGCAAAAGTGCGCAGCCCAGCAATGCGATAGGTAAACGAGTGGGCGAAGAAATAAGCGATGATCAGCGCCAGAACCCCGGCGACCAACGAGGCCCCGAGTATACGCCAGCGTACCGCTGCCGTGGCGGCGTCAAGATCACCGAGGGGCTCGGCCAGGCGCAGGATGTAGCCGGGTTGGTTGCGATAATCGATCTGTCGTGCCCAGTAGCAGAGGTCGCGGTCCACCGTAGCGCTGTAACGGATGGATGTTCCCACCGAGCGCCGATGCGCCTCCACAATCTCCGGCCGCCCGCTCTGGTTCTCACCGGTCTCGGCATCGTGCTCGGAATCGGCCAGTACTACGCCACCGGGATCGATCACCGTAACGCGGACCTGGGCTCGGTCCTCTGCCTTTTTCGCCCAGTCGTTCAGCTCGTGAATGGGAACGGTGGAGACTTCGCCCGCCAGAATGCGCGCCCTCGTGTTCAGGCGCTGCTCGAGACTGCCCACCTGGCTCCGAGTGGTGTACCGCGTGAGATAGAAATTCAAGAGAAGGAGGGTCGCGAGGGTAGGCAGGAAGGCACTCCACAGGAGCTTCCTAAAAATGGGACTATCGAGGATCACACTGTTCTTGCGGAGTCGAGCGCTCCCCAGCCACCCTACAGTTGCGTTCGGAAAATGACTTGACTTATTCAGCCGGGGCCGGTTGCAAGTTCGATTCCTGGCTGTATCAGGGCATGGCTCTCAATCACTCAAGGCTTCGCCACACCCTCGTGATTAACTCCGCGGGCCTCAGCAATGAACCGGTAGCCCGATCCGCGCACCGTTTGCAAGTACTGGGGCTTGTTGGCTTGGCTCTCAATCTTCTCGCGCAGCCGCCGGATGTGGACATCCACCGTGCGGGGCGTGACGAACCGGTCGCGGCCCCACACCGCGTCCAGGAGCCGGTCACGGCTGAAGATACGACGCGGGTTCGAAGCCAGGAAGTGGAGCAGCTTGAACTCTAACGTGCTCAGGTCTACAACCCGGCCTCGCACCCTCACCTCCTGGGTGCGCGAATCCAGAACCAGATCGCCGACCTCCACCACTTCAGGTTTCTCTATCGCACGCTCTTGCCGGCGCAGAACCGCTTTGACACGTGCCACGAGTTCCCGCGGGCTGAACGGCTTCACCACATAATCGTCGGCGCCAATCTCCAGTCCCAGAACGCGGTCGATCTCTTCGCCCTTGGCAGTGAGAAAAATCACCGGGACTGACTTTAGCCGTTCGTCGGTACGCAGTCGCTTGCAAATCTCGAAGCCGTCCAGATCCGGCAGAAGAATATCGATCAGCACAAGGTCGGGTTGGCTGCGACGCAGATGCTCCAAACCCTCCTTGCCCCGGTTGAAGCTCTCCAGCTCAAACCCTTCCTTGCGGAAGTTGTACTTCACGAGCTCAACGATGTCTCGCTCGTCCTCAATCATTACAATTCTTTGAGTCACGCGGGAGATTATATCACCGGCGAACAAGACGAATGTTACGCGCAGGTTACAGCTTAACCTGTCGCTCGGAACCTTTATGGAACGCCGCCCCGAATGCGTCATAGTACTTATAAAACATAAGTAAATAGCCACGACCAACTTTACCTCATTGATGGCCCTTCCTTAAGAATGCAAAGGTCAGAACCCCGGTCCATCGAGGCAGCGCCTCGCAGCGGTCGTCGCTTTTCGCTGACGGTTGACCACGAGAACTTGCACCTCGATGCAGTGGAACCCCTGCTGCGTGCCCCTAATCCACTAATAATACAAGGTATCTAAGACACAGCAGCTTGGCATTTGCCTTGCGATACAGCTGTGCGGCATTGCGCCGTAGCAGGCTGCTGAAAAAGCTCCGCCGCGCGCTTTTCTGATTGAGAGCGAACGACAAGCAGTCCCTTCGCTGCGCTTAGGGCAAGCTCTTCCGCTCTCTTCGACTCCTCTCAGGGACGGTGAGGAAAGTCGAACCGTCAGAATGACAAGATCGGAGGTTTTCCAGCAGCATGGTACATTTGAAGCAATCGGCCACGACATGATTCCAGAGAAGCAGAACAGCCTAACGACGATGTCAGCCGTCGGCGAAATGCCAGAAGCGGACGGGCACATTTCTCAGGCGGCAGGAGAGCCGCGCACTGCCGAGAGTGTCGTCCTGGGCTTCCTGGTCTACACAACCGTTGCCTCCCTGGAACTCCCAATTTCGACGCGCGAATGCCTAACCATAATTTTCTTGAACGCCCTTACCACCTCTCTCATCTTTCTGCTCGCAAGAGTCACGCCTGAGAAGCCGCGCAGTTTCCTCGGCGCCGTGCGTGATTGGCTTCCGGCTCTGCTCATCCTGCTCGCCTATCGCGAGTCCGGGATGTTCTTCACTCCAGACCCAGCGCATCGTCTCGACCGTGTTTTTGTTCGCTGGGATTCCTTTCTCTTACAGAACAAATGGGTGCTCGCGACACTGTCGAGACTGGCACCCTGGCCGCAATACTATCTCGAGCTTGCCTACCTTTTTTGCTACCCCGTCGTGCCCGCGGGACTGGGCTGCCTGCTGCTGGCGCAGCGGAAATCAGAAACTCGAAACTCGAAAATCGAAACTCGCCGATCCAAAATCCAAGATCCAAAATCGAAAATTGTTGTGGATCACTTCTGGACTACGGTTCTGATCGCAACCTTGTTCTGTTACGCGGTATACCCGATGTTCCCGCTGACGCCACCTCGCCTGCTTTTTCACGACCTGCCCGGCCCCCCTGTGGCACCCTTCCTTCGTATGGCAAACCTGTGGCTGCTGGGCACCTACGGCGTCCAGGCTTGTATTTTTCCCAGCGGGCACGTGGCCGCGGTTACGGCGACCGCGCTCGTCGTGCGTGCCTACCGGCCGCGCTTCGGCGCGCTGTTTATCCTCGCCGCCGCCAGTGTGGCAGCAGCAAGCGTGTTTCTGCGCTACCATTACACAGCCGACGCGCTGGCGGGCGCACTACTGGGGTGGGCAGCAGCCCGCGCCTCGCGGTCATGTTTGGCCGCTACCACGAACGTTTCGGAGCGTTAGCTGCGGAGAAGGTGTGAAAGAATCGGCTGGCACAGACCTAGGTCTGCGAGGTGCGGCTAACTCTTGAAAACTCAATCCGGGTTAGAGGAAGGCGCTAGGCGACCAACCTTCTCCGAATTACAACCAGCAGCCCGAGAGCGCCGGTCAAGAACAAAAGCATGCTGGAAGGTTCGGGTGTCGCGGCAATTTGAAAACCCGCCCAGTTGGCTTCATTCAGAGACCCCACGGGGCTACCAATCCGGTTCACACTCCTGAAATCGTTCCGGTTGGACTTGACAAGAGGCCTCGGAACAGCACAACCCCAGACGGCTGTGGGTCGGTGAAGAGGAGCGTCGGCACGTTCTGGGTTATGCCCTGGATGGTCATGTCGAAGCTGCGAGCAACGTCGGCCCGCGCTCCATAGGCCCTCGAGCCGCGCTGCGGAGGGGCCGCAAAAAAACTCTGAGAAGCTCTTGACAAACGCGAGGTGCAGGCGTAGTCTTAATAATTGCCCAGTGGGGTAAATCCCTACAGAGCGGTTCGGCGATGAGCTGGTCCGGTCACCGTTGGAATCACCCCGATTGAGGGGACCTGATTTCCCGTCAGGTGGTGTCGATCTTTGACAATTGAGTTGAGCATGCCACGTCATATCCACTGGTCCTTGTAACGCAGGGTTCGATTCTTAACCTTGCTGTCCCGCAAGGGCTGAGTGGTGAGCTGAGCGACATGGCCGATCCTGGCGGCAAGGGATGGGTCATGCATTCTCCCGTTACGGCGGGGGAGCTCCAAGAATTACGGTGAGCAGGCTGCCGGGCTTGTTCCGGTGGGTGCTGTTCACCGGCCAAGTTTCAAACGAGAGTTTGATCCTGGCTCAGAATCAACGCTGGCGGCGTGCCTAACACATGCAAGTCGAACGAGAAAGTCCCGCAAGGGATGAGTAAAGTGGCGCACGGGTGAGTAACACGTAGCTAACCTACCTTCGAGTGGGGGATAACCTGGGGAAACTCGGGCTAATACCGCATACGTCCGGGGTGCACACGCATTCCGGAGCAAAGACCCGCAAGGGTCGCTGGAGGAGGGGGCTGCGGCCGATTAGCTAGTTGGTGAGGTAATGGCTCACCAAGGCGATGATCGGTAGCCGGCCTAAGAGGGCGCACGGCCACACTGGCACTGAAATACGGGCCAGACTCCTACGGGAGGCAGCAGTGGGGAATTTTGCACAATGCCCGAAAGGGTGATGCAGCAACGCCGCGTGAGGGATGAAGGCCTTCGGGTCGTAAACCTCTT
>DATJKY010000748.1:0-6080 GCA_035490955.1 Terriglobia bacterium
ACACGTTATAGAGGCAGGAAATGTTGTTGAGAAACTGAATTAGCCCGAACTCGATAGGTGAACCAGCTTGCAAGACATTCAGCGCGGAAGCCGGGTTATTTCGGTCCAACGCCAATTGCCCCTGAATCGTAGGCAGCCAAACGACTGCACTTGGGTGTCCAGCGGGTAGCGCTTCCCTAATTCTTGGGCCAGGGATTCGGCTCGCGCCGTATCGCCCGCCATGGCAAACGCGAGCGCGGCTTCAACTTCGACGCCCTGACTCGTGGGAAAAAGCTTCAAAGCCGCTGCCGCTGACCCGCGAGCTTCCGCGGCCTTGCCATACGCCGCTTGTTCGAGAGCAGCATTGGCCTGCCATATCGCCCCAATTTCTTTGCTGTCAGCCCGAATGGCGGAGTCCACAGCCCGCCTGGTCAGTTGCCCCGCCTTGCCAAGATGACCGCCATACGCCTCGGTATCGGATGCGAGCGCCAGTCCGAAGTTCTCGATATCGGGCCTACCCGCGTACCACTGTTGCTGTTCCGCCATCGCCGCCGAGTCTGAGCCGAGAAAGGCCAGAGCGTAGAGAGCACTATGGAATGCATAATCATCGAGCTTTCGTGCCTGCGCGTCGTGGATGATCTGACGCGTCTCGTCAAAACGCTGCAAGGCGAGGGCGTAGTTGGCGAGATTCTCGTAATCAGCCACCCCCGGTGCAAGGAGCATGCCTTGCTTCCCGACCTCCGCGGCTTTCTCATAGTGACCTTGCTGGGCGTACACGATGCCCAAATTGTTATACGCTGCGCCTTCCCGCGGGTAGCTCTCAATCATCTCCTGATGCGTCTGGGCGGATTTATCCAGTTCTCCGGTGACACGCGAATAGTAGTTAGCCGTGATCGCTAGCTTTTCCCGCTCGCTGGCATGTTCCCGCAATTGGAATGCCTTGGTGTAGTACTCGCTCGCCCGCTTTAGCTCGCTGAGGGTGAAGTAGTCCCCGCCCACTGCCGCGTAACCCGATGCAAAATTCGGGTCGAGCTGAATGGCTCGCTGAAAATAAGGCAGGCCTGCCTCGGCGCCCTTTTCACGGCCCGCCCGGATGCCGGCGCTATACGCTTGCAGCGCTTCGAGCGAAGACGTTGTGGCCTTGGAGAGCGGAACGTCGAGCTTCTGCACCGTAGCCAGTGACTCGCCCAGTTGCCGGCGCAGCTTCGCCGCAGCCTCGCCGAGGGCATCGAGTACCTTCTCCTTACCGTTTGCCGCCGCCTGCTCCTCAGCCAGCGTGTCGCCCGTCGAGCAATTCACCGCCTTCAGGCCCAGCACATACTGGCTGCCGAGGGCGTCAATCGATCCCGCGATATAGGCCCTGCTGCCCGCCCGCTGGCAAAGCTCCCGAGCCACATCGGGCCTCAGCCTGGCGCCGGCCGGACGCATCATCAGCTTCAGCGTCGCCGCCACTTTGTTGTCGGAGAGCACGTCGAGAAACGGAGACTGGCCGAGTGCGACGGTAAGCCCGGTTTTCAGCGTTCCGTCGAATACCGCGTCGCCGGTGCTGTTCGCGAAGTCGCCGATCACGATGGTGTCTTTGTCCGTGAGGCGTTCGGCTCGATGAGCGCGTAGGTAAAGCGCGACCGCCGCCAGCGCGACGATCAGGACGGCCGCGCCGGCAGTGAGGACTGCGATCTTCTTCCGGCTTGCCGTAGCGCCGCCCTTTAGGACGGCATCTGCCGGTAGGACGGCGCCTGGCGGGCTGAAGCCCGGCGCTACACGGGCCTCGGTATCGCGCTTCAGCCGCTCGAGGTCCGTGCACATTTCGGCGGCGGTCTGATAGCGAAGATTGCGATCCTTCTGCAGCGCCTTGCGGATGATTGCTTCTAGTCCAGGAACGACCTGCGGATTCACCTGTGAGGGCAGCACAGGTTCCTGGTGGAGAATGGCGCCCAGGATCACGCCGGAACTGGTTCCGTCAAATGGCATGGCGCCGGTCGCCATCTCGTAAAGCACTGCGCCGAACGAAAACAGGTCGGTGCGCGCGTCCAGCTGCTCCGCCTTCACCTGCTCCGGCGACATGTAGGCCACGGTTCCCATCATGGTTCCCGGGCTGGTGAGATGTTCCGGGTCGATGGAGAGTGTCGGCGTGTCCTGTAGCGGCGCACTAAGGGCGCCGTCTTGTTCACCTGACCCCTGTCCCCTGATCCCTGACCCCTGTAATTTTGCCAACCCGAAGTCCAGAATCTTCGCGTGCCCGCGCTCGGTGATGAAGATATTGGCGGGCTTGATGTCGCGATGGACGATACCTTTGGCGTGGGCTGCGTCGAGCGCGTCGGCAACCTCGACGGTGATGGCCAGCAGCCGATCAGCATCGACCGGCCTGCCTCCGATCCGGTGTTTCAGCGTCACGCCTTCTAGGAACTCCATGACCATAAAGGCGCGGCCATCCTGCTCGCCGATATCGTAAAGGGTGCAGATGTTGGGATGATTCAGCGCCGACGCGGCCCGCGCCTCGCGCTGGAAGCGCTCGCGGGCGAGCGGATCGCGTGCCAGCTCGTCGGGAAGAAACTTGAGGGCCACGCGGCGGCCGAGACGCACATCTTCGGCCTCGTACACCACACCCATCCCACCGCCGCCCAGCTTCGCTCCAATTCGGTAATGAGAAACGGTCGTAGCCGCCACGAAGGAGCCCCCCGCGCCCGCAATCCGGAGTTATCCACATTATACGGGAATGCCAGGCGAGATCGCCACTGCGAGTCGTGGTCTAATGGTCCATCACCTCACTGCGCAAGACGGACGTTCAAGCGGGGGGAGTTGCCAGGTGAGGGGTGCCTCGCATGGGTGCCTTTGGAGAGGGTTGGGGCGCGTGGCGTGCTTCGCAGCTACCGAACGCACAATTTCACGATCCCGAATATGCTCCGATGTCGAGCACGTTGACCAGAACGGGTTACCCATGGGAGTGCCTCATGCCGCGCCGGATGAGGAACTCTGTCATAGGAGGCTGACTCGCGATCAACGGCCTAACGTTTACTCAGGGCACCCGCCGCCAATTCCCGGAGGGAAATCCCCAAGTGACTCACCGCCGTTAATTGGATACAAGGGCTGTTATCGCCAACTATGGGTAAACGCTAGCCGACAAGGGAGGAGTCAGCCGCGCGGAAGGCATGAGCCAACTTCCGAATAGCTGACAGTTCACCAGAAATCAGTCTGTGCTTTTTTGCTAGTCCTGATTTTCCGTTAGGACTCACGAGCCTGCGTCGAACAAGATCTGAGAAGACCTTGTGTTATTCCCACGTGTGAGGTTAAATGGCGCCATGAAAAAACTAGTTGTTGCCTTTCTCTTGGTGTTCAGTTCCGTACAGGTTTTAGGACAAGGCCAAAGGTCATCGGCCCAGCCAGCCACCAAGGCCGTAAGCTCGCAGGCATCTGAGCGCCTTCCTGGCGATACCCCCAAAACCACGTTCTGGGCAATGCCTTTTTCGCGCCAAAGGATTGGTCTATCGGCGTCGAGAGTCCGGCGACGATTCTCGAAGCTCCCGAGGGAAACTCATGGATAGCGCTTGTCGATGTGCAAGCTAAGGGACCTGAGGAGGCACTGGCCGCGGCTTGGCAGGCCTACAAGCCCGACGCGAAGTGGCCAATCAAGGTCACCAACAATCTGGCCGACGAAGACGGCTGGAGCCGACGGCGCAATTACGAATACCTGACGTCGCCCAACGAGAAGCGTGGAGTGGGCGCCCTGGTCTGTTACTCCGGATCGAATTGGACCGTCGTCATATTCGACATGGCCGATGCCGTTGCGGAGAAGCGCGGCGCCCAGGTTGCCCTGGTTTTTGGACGCTTGCTGCCCAAGGGCTACAGCCGCGAATCGTTTGCCGGTAAAAAAGCGAATACTCTCGACCCGGCTCGCCTGGCGGAACTGGGACGCTTCATCGAGGGTGGGCAAAAGGTCCTGGGAGTCCCCGGAGTCGCTCTCGGCCTGGTGCAGGACGGCAAGGTCGTATTCGCTGACGGTTTTGGAACTAAGGAACTGGGTCGCAGTGGGAAGCCGGACGGCGATACGTTGTTCATGGTGGCGTCAAATACGAAGGCCATGACAACGCTCTTGCTCGCCAAACTCGTTGATGAAAACCGCATGACGTGGCAGACGCCGGTCACCACACTGCTTCCAGATTTCCGGCTCGGCGATGCCGAGACGACGCGCGGCGTTCTTGTCAAACACCTGATCTGCGCCTGCACGGGAATGCCGCGGCAGGACTTGGAATGGATATTCGAATACGGAAACATGACGCCCGCCAGTTCCCTCGCTTTGCTCGGGACCATGAAGCCTACCTCCAAGTTCGGCGAACTCTTCCAGTATTCCAATCTCATGGCCGCAGCCGCGGGATACGTCGGCGCACACGTGATCGATCCCCAGATGGAATACGGCGCCGCTTACGATCGCGCCATGCAATCGTATGTGTTCGATCCGCTCCAGATGAAAGCGACCACCTTTGAGCCTGGGCGCGCGCTCGCAAATAACCACGCCACGGCGCATTCGCCGGATGTCGACGGAAAGCCCGCCAAGGCTATGACGGCCATCAACGACGCCGTCATACCCTTGCGTCCTGCGGGAGGGGCGTGGAGCAGCGTGCGCGACATGTTGAAATACGTCTCCATGGAACTCGCGGAAGGCAAGCTTGCCGATGGAACGACCTATATCTCCAAGGAACCGTTGCTCGAGCGCCGTGTGGCCCAGGTTCATATTGGCAAAGACGAGGTTTACGGCATGGGCTTGGTGGTCGACACCACCTACGGAGTACCTGTCGTCCACCACGGCGGCGACCTGACCGGATATCACAGCGACATGATCTGGCTGCCGGAACAAAACGTTGGCGCTGTCATCCTGACCAACGGCGACCCCGGATGGCTGCTTCGCAGCCATTTACGACGCAAGTTGCTTGAGGTTCTCTTCGACGGGCGCCCTGAGGCCGAGGCGAAGCTTAATGCCGACGCCAAGAGCTTCTATTCCAGTCTGGCCGCCGATCGTAAACTGCTCACGATCCCAGCAGATGCGAACGAAACTGCGAAACTCGGCAAACACTATACCAATCCGTCACTCGGAGACATCGCCGTTAGTACGTCAGGCGCTTCGACCATCTTTGATTTTGGCGAATGGAAAGGCGAGGTCGCTACTCGCAAAAACCCGGATGGTACAATTTCCTTCATCACCACTGTACCCGGTGCCATGGGTTTTGAGTTTGTAGTGGGCTCCGGACCGAAGCGAACATTGACCATCCGAGACGCGCAGCACGAATACGTGTTCGAAGAGCGCTAATGAAACGGCTTTAGCTGGGAAGAACTCGTCATTCACAGCCGATTTTGATGGCAGCATCTTCAGCGTTTCTGCACCTCTATTAGGAGTCGGCTTCGAACGGTACCTTCGGAGCGAGGAAATCTCCCCGCAAGGCGGATTGGAGGAAGTCACCTTTTCCCATCGATGACGGGTGACGGGCTACTCGGAAGTTTCTCCCTGAAACGGCTTGCAGCAACGACTCTCCGGAGTGCCCGAGGCGATGGGTTCCGCTTACGGCGTAGCATTTACCCAAAGTATCCGCCGCGGGTGATAGCTGGCGAGAAAATCCCCTTATCACCACTGATCTGGTGCAGCCTCTCAAGCGACCGCGCGGGAGGCATAGATCCTGGCTTGTCGGCTACTGTTGACCCAAGATGGATCGCCACTACGCCGTTAGTGGGGATCTCATCCGGTATCGCCGGCGATAAGGTGGGGTTTCACCCGTCACAAGGAGGGGCAATAATCGGGCCAGCGACGCATCGTTGACAGGCAAAGTACTTGGAGGCGTAATAACGGCATCGTTTCGCCAGCCTGAGAGTCCCTGGGAGGCTAGGTGCCGTGAATAACTCACGGGGCGGGCGTCAATGGCCGTTCGGACTCTCCCCTGGGCACCGGGCCCCGCGGGCCGGCCGGAGTTCGCGCCCGTTCGATGGGCTGTGAATCAAAGGGTGTTATGCTGATCCTCATAAGACGCCGAGATCACAAGGACGAAAAGGCTCATATGGCAGAGCCTGAAGGGATTGTCGCTGTAGTATGCGCCGATTCAACGGCGTGTTATAAG
>DATJKY010000749.1:0-9524 GCA_035490955.1 Terriglobia bacterium
GGCTGGCCACGGAGATACTGGTAACGTATCTGAAGGAGGACTTCTCGAAGGCGCCGGTGGGTCCCGAGTTGGTGCGTGGCTACCGTGGGGGCTATTTGCCTCTCGAGCGCCGCGAGATTGAGCGCGACTTGCGAGAGGGCCGGTTACTGGCCGTTGTGGCGACCAACGCCCTGGAGCTAGGCATCGACATAGGCAGCCTCGACGTTGCTGTGCTGGCAGGCTACCCGGGCGGCATCGCCTCCACCTGGCAACGGGTGGGGCGTGCCGGCCGCCGGCAGGGCACATCCGCAGCGGTAATGGTTGCCTCCAGCGCTCCACTCGACCAGTTCATAGTGAACAACCCCGACTACTTTTTCGGACAATCACCGGAGCACGGCTATGTCAATCCCGACAACCTGCAAGTGTTGCTCAATCACCTCAAGTGCGCCGCCTTCGAGTTACCGCTCGGCGAAGAGGAGAAGTTCGGCTCGCTCGATTTGAAGCTACTCTGCAAGCACCTGGAAGAGGTCGGTTTCCTCCACCACTCGAGCGACGGATGGCACTGGGTATCAGAGAGCTACCCGGCGGATGCCATCAGCCTGCGTTCGGTGTCGTCGGATAATTTCGTCATCGTGGATACCACCAATGAGCCACGTGGCACGGGCGTCCCGCCCGTGTCCGCCACGGCCAGGGTGGCCGTGCCACGTGTGATCGGCGAAGTGGATTTTTCGAGCGCCCTGACCACGGTTCACGAAAAGGCTATCTATATCCAGGAGGGCATACAGTACCACGTCGAGCGCCTCGACTATGACGATCGCAAGGCTTATGTGCATTGGGTGGACTCGGAGTATTACACCGACGCCATCTCCTATACTAAGATCAAGATCCTGGAGACATTTGATTCCTCACCCGTCGCCCGGTCTGAAGAGGAAAGGGGTAAAGGGAAAAAAGGGGAAGAGGGAAAACGGGAAGAACCCCTTTCCCCTTTTCCCCTTTTGCCCCCTTCCCCCTCCTCACAACAATGCCGAGCCCCGAAACCCGAACCCCGAACCCCGACCCGGAATCACGGCGAGGTCCGGGTCAACACGCAGGTGGTAGGGTTCAAGAAAATCAAGTTTCATACGAATGAGAACGTGGGGTCCGGTGAGTTGACCCTGCCCGAGCAGGAAATGCATACCACGGCCTACTGGCTCACGTTGCCTTATGAAATGCTCGAAGCACTGCCTTACAGTAGCACCGACCGCCAGGACGGCGTCAGGGGCCTTGGCAACGCCCTGCGTGCCATTGCCACGCTGCTCGTAATGTGCGATGCGCGGGACTTGGGAGTGGCAGTCGGGGAGAACCAGGCCGAGTGGGAAAAGGGAAAAAGGGAAAAAGGGGAAATGGGGCAACAATCCAAAATCCAAAATCTAAAATACAAAATCTTTGAGCCCAACATCTACCTTTACGACAAATATCCCGGCGGTGTAGGTTTCAGCGAGCCACTCTACCGCATGAATGACAGCTTGCTTGCGAATACTCTCAGATTGATCGAAAAGTGCCACTGCCAGACAGGTTGCCCGTCGTGCGTGGGGCCGGCGGGCGAGGTGGGCGAGAGGGGAAGGGAAGTGGCCCTAGCGATCCTGAAAGCGGTGGTCAGTGGCCCCGGCAGGGGCCAGCCGTGAGTAGCCGTAGGTGCAAACTACGGATCAGGTCACGGTCCATTACCCAACCCGCAGGGGTTGACCACTTGTCCGGCCCCGCCAGGGCCGGGATGATGCGGTGGACTTCCGAGTCCGTAGGTTTCACCTACGGCTACTCACGGTCTTGCCCATCGGGCGAGGGAACGGCAAGGAGCAAAGACCAAGACCTAAGAACTAAGAACCAAGGACAACGGACCACTGACGACTGACAAGTGACGACTGAATGAACCTGGAAGAGAAACTTCGCCAGCTCAAGAAAGCCACGCAGCCGACGGCGCGCGACCAGGACCTGGCCCGCCAACTCGAATATCTGCGCCGTCTGCAGTCGGGACGGAAAGGACTGCCAGCCCATCGAGCTGCCAAAGGCATCGAGGAGTACGTCGAAGGTCAAGTGGAGCGAAATCTCGCCGGCGAATTCTTTCTGGCGCGTCAGGCACTCCCCTTCGGCAGGCCCTACGGCAGACTCCGCATCGGCGACGTTTCCGTGGCCGACTTGAGCCCGTTGAGCCTGTTCTTCGACGGAACGAAACTGCCTGAGCCTTCTCGATTGGTCTACCTGGACACCGAAACCACCGGCCTGGCAGGCGGGACCGGCACCTGTGCGTTTTTGATCGGCATCGGAGCTATCGAGGGCTCGCAGTTCGTGGTGCGGCAGTTCTTCCTGCGCGACTACCCGGATGAGAGGGCGGCGCTGGCAGGGCTGGCGGAGGTCCTTAACGCCTACCAAGGAATCGTCACCTTCAACGGCAAGACCTTTGACGTTCCCTTGCTCGAGACTCGTTACTCTCTCGCGCGCTTGAAGTCTCCTTTCTCTGGCCGGCTGCATCTCGACCTGCTACATCCTGCACGTCACCTCTGGAAGCTGCGCCTGGAGAGCTGCCAGCTCACGAACCTGGAGAAAGAAGTGCTGCGGATCAGCCGTAAGGGAGATGTTGCGGGTTCAGAGATCCCGGGTATCTACTTCGACTACCTGCGCACGGGCAACGCGCGCGGCTTACAGCCGGTGTTTTACCACAACGCCCTCGACATTGTGACCCTGGCAGCACTGACCTCCGAGATGGCGCGGGCCATCGGCGACGGTGGGGCGGAGACGCTGAAGTCGAGCCTCGACCTCTTCGGTCTCTCCCGCCTGTTCGAGCGCTTCGGAGCGGTTGAGCAGTCGATGTCTGCCTGCCAGCGCGCCTTGGCCGCCGGCCTACCACGGCCGGTAGAATCGCGCGCCCTGTGGCAACTCGCTGGCCAGCACAAGCGGCGCCGTCGCTACGAGCAGGCGGTAGAGCTGTGGATGGAGCTGGCGCGGCGCGCCGATGCATTCGCCCTCGAGGCGCTCGAGGAACTGGCCATCTACTACGAGCATCGGCGTCGCGATGTCACGACAGCTCTGGAATTCGCCGAATCTGCGATGCTTCAGCTGGGCACGTCTGTTGGAGGCGATTTTCATTGGCAGCGATTTGCTTACCGCCGCGCGCGGCTGAAGAAGAAGTCGGCGCGGATCCCAAGCCTTCTGTAGGGCCGGGGCTTGCCCCGGCCCTGGAGTTTGTACATTTTGGTCTGGAGGTGAAATATCAGTTGACAACAGCCCTCGCCCGCTTGCGGGAGAGGGGGGACCGCGAAGCGTAGGGTGAGGGCCTCGCTGATTTTGGAGGAAGAAAACAACCCCTCACCCCCGGCTTCGCCGTACCCTCTCCCCTCGGAGAGGGCCGTTATCAACTGCGGCCCGCTGTGAATCCAAATGTAGAAACTCGAGCGGCGGGGCTGAAGCCCCGCCCTTCCGGAGCGCGCCACAACATTTTTTCCGCAGCCTCCTGGGTGTGCCACTTCGAGGGAAGCGGCTGGAGCCACGTCTATGGCAAAGTAACACACTACTTGGAAAGGACCCAAGAATGAGCAGTGAGAACGCGCCGCTGCTAAGTCGAGCGGCCGACGCGGTTTATTGGATGGCGCGATACATTGAGCGGGCGGCGAATGTGGCGCGTTTTATTGATGTCAATCTGCATCTGCAACTCGACATGCCACTCGAACCCCACCACCAGTGGCAACCCCTTATTGCCACCAGCGGCGACGCCAAGATCTTTCGCGAGCGCATCGGCAAAGCTGAAAAGGGCAATGTCATCAAATTCTTAGTATGGGACACCAATAACCTTAATTCCATTTCCACATGCCTGCGTGCCGCCCGCGAGAACGCCCGTTCGATTCGCGAAATCATTTCCTCGGAAATGTGGGAGCAGGTCAATAGCATGTATCTGAAGATTCAATCCCAGCAGCGGATGGCGGGGTCGGAGCGCCTAGCCGAGATCCTGCGTGGAATCCGCCTAGGCTGCCACATGTTCGAAGGAGTTACCGACGCTACCATGAGCTACAATGAAGCTTGGCATTTCCTTCGCTTGGGTCGCCAATTGGAGCGCGCCGACAAAACCTCACGCATCTTGGATGTAAAGTACTTTATGCTGCTGCCCTCGGCGAACGCTATCGGTACCCCCTATGACGACATTCACTGGTCAGCGGTATTGAAATCGGTTAGCGGGTTTGAAATGTACCGCAAGAAGTATGGGCGAATCACCCCCGATAACATCGTGGATTTCCTGGTGTTGGACAGGGAATTCCCGCGCGCCATCCGTCACTGCCTGCGTGGGGCCGAAGAATCTTTACACGCTATAACCGGAACGCCCATGGGATCGTGTGAGTATCCCTCGGAGCGTTCGCTGGCACCCCTTCGGGCAGAACTCGATTACACGCCCGTGGAAAAGATTGTCCGGCGGGGCCTCCACGAATACTTGGATGGTTTGCAAGCGCGCATGAACGCCCTCGACGATACCTTGGCACGCGACTTCTTTGCTGGAGAGCCTGTCACCCACGCCGCTACGGCAGGAGTCGACTCCTAATGGGAATCCGGGTGGGGCTCTACCACAGGACCACGTACGAATACGACCGTTTGGTAACCCTTTCTCCCCAGATTGTCCGCCTTCGTCCCGCTCCCCATACCCGCACTCCGGTCATCAGCTTTTCACTGAGGATCGAACCCAAGGATCACTTCATCAATTGGCAGCAGGATCCCCAGGGCAATTTTCTGGCGCGGCTGGTCTTTCCCCGTCAGACTCGCCGCCTATGCCTGGAAGTGGATTTGGTGGCTGAAATGACGGTCATCAACCCCTTCGACTTCTTCCTCGTACCTTACGCGGAGAAAGTTCCCTTTGGTTACGAACCCATGGAGCAGCGTGAGCTGGAGCCTTTTCTGAAGACATCGCCCGCCGGGCCGCGCCTCAAGGCGCTCCTGGCCTCCATCGATAACAGCCCCACCCCTTCTGTCAATTTTCTTGTGAACCTCAACCAACGATTAAATCGCGAAATCCGCTATCTGACTCGACTTGATCCCGGCGTGCAGACTCCGGATCAGACCCTCGAACTCGCCAGTGGTTCCTGCCGCGATTTGGGCTGGCTGCTGGTTGAGACCCTCCGCCACCTAGGGTTGGCGGCGCGGTTTGTCTCCGGCTATCTGATTCAGCTAAAGCCGGACATCAAGCCCATCGAAGGTCCCGCTGGCCCGGAGGACGATTTTACCGATTTGCACGCTTGGGCTGAGGTTTACCTTCCCGGAGCGGGCTGGGTCGGCCTGGATCCCACCTCCGGCCTGTTCGCAGGGGAAGGACATATTCCGCTGGCGGCAACCCCCGAACCCTGCTCCGCAGCACCAGTTTCCGGGGCGGTCAGTCCCTGCGAAGTGGATTTTCACCACGAAATGCGGGTCAGGCGCATCCTTGAGCCCGCCCGGGTCACCAAGCCCTATACCGAAGGACAGTGGGAGCGGCTCTACCAACTTGGGGAACGGATTGACCAGGAACTGTCCCGTGGTGACGTCCGTCTGACGATGGGTGGAGAGCCCACTTTCATTTCTATCGATGACATGGATGGGGAGGAATGGAATACGGCGGCACTGGGGCCCGCCAAGAAGCAGAAGGCCAAAGAGCTTCTTCTCCGGTTGCGCCAGGAGTTTGGCAAGGGAGGTTTTCTCCACTACGGGCTAGGTAAGTGGTTTCCCGGCGAGCAGCTGCCCCGCTGGACGTTCTCGTGTTATTGGCGAACCGACGGCATCCCCCTTTGGAACGAACCGCGCTGGCTAGCTGAAACCGACCGCGACTACGGCTTTGGCGCCAATGCCGCACGGCAATTTCTGGAGGAGTTGTCCCGGAGGTTGGAAATCGAACCCCACTATATTATCGACGCTTTCGAGGACCCCCTCGCCTATCTTTTGAAAGAGCGCAACCTTCCGGCAAATGTGGACCTTCTGGACAATAAACTTGACGATCCCCTCGAGCGCGAGAGGCTCCGCCAGGTATTTGAGAGGGGACTCGGCCAGCCCGTGGGTTTCGTGCTGCCCCTAAGGCGGGCCGAAGGAAAAGGCGGTCCCGAGTGGCAGAGTTCTCGGTGGGTGCGGCGTTCCTTGCACCTTTTCTTGATGCCCGGTGATTCGCCAGTGGGACTCCGTCTGCCCCTCGATACTCTGGTGTGGGAACCTCCTGAGCAGTGGCACGGGGTTTCGACGGTTGATCCAAAGGAAGATCCCATCGTGCGCACGGCGTTGACAGTGGAACCACGCGAGGGCCGGCTTTGGGTTTTCATTCCACCGGTGGAGTCCGCGGAAGACTACATCGACTTGCTTGCAGCCATTGAGGATGCCGCCGCGAAACTCCAGATGCCGGTTTTGATTGAAGGCTACCCGCCGCCTCACGACCTTCGGCTGCGGCATATCAAGCTCACCCCTGACCCCGGCGTGCTGGAGGTAAATATTCATCCCGCGGCCAGCTGGGGTAAGTTAGTGGAAAACACCACGACTCTTTACGAACAAGCACGTTTGAGCCGGCTAGGAACGGAAAAATTCATGCTCGATGGCCGTCATACAGGAACCGGCGGCGGGAACCATTTGGTATTAGGCGGGCCCACGCCAGCGGACAGCCCCTTCCTGCGGCGTCCTGACCTCTTGAAGAGCTTTGTGGGATACTGGCTCAATCATCCTTCTCTCTCCTATCTCTTTTCCGGCGTTTTCATCGGCCCCACCAGCCAGGCCCCACGCGTGGATGAAACCCGCGCCGACGCCGTGTACGAGTTGGAGATTGCCTTCAGTCTTCTGCGCGGCAGCGAGGCGGGGAAGTGCTCGCCCTGGCTGGTCGACCGAATCTTTCGCAACCTCTTGGTGGACGTGACGGGCAACACTCACCGCTCCGAGTTCTGCATCGACAAACTCTACTCTCCGGACACCGTCACGGGGCGGCTGGGATTGGTCGAGTTTCGATCCTTCGAAATGCCGCCGCACGCGCGCATGAGCCTGGCGCAACAATTGTTGGTCCGCGCGCTGGTGGCATGGTTCTGGCGCCAGCCTTACGAGGAGAAACCTATCCGCTGGGGCACGCGCTTGCACGACCGTTTTCTCCTCCCTTATTTTGTCAAGCAGGATTTTGGCTATGTTATAAACGACTTGCGGCGCGCCGGTTATCCCCTGGACGCGTCGTGGTTCGCTCCGCACTGGGAGTTTCGCTTTCCGGCTTTAGGACAAGTGGTCTACGACGGGGTTGACATCGAGCTTCGCCAAGCCATCGAGCCCTGGTATGTCTTAGGAGAGGAACCCGGCGCAGGCGGCACCACTCGCTACGTCGATTCCTCCGTGGAGCGCATCCAAGTGCGGGCGCAGGGTTTGATAAGCGAACGGTTTGCCGTCATCTGCAACGGCCGGCGTTTGCCCCTCCAGTTGACCGGCACACTGGGTGACTTGGTGTGCGGCGTGCGATTTCGCGCTTGGCAACCGCCGCATTGCTTGCATCCCACCATCCCCGCTCAAACTCCTCTGGTAGTCGAATTGATGGACACTGTCGCCCAGCGACCGATCGGGGGATGCACCTACTACGTGGCGCATCCGGGCGGGCGCAACTACGAGACCTTTCCAGTAAACTCTAACGAAGCCGAGGCTCGAAGGAGGGCGCGTTTCTACCCCTTTGGTCACACGCCGGACCTTAAGGCCCTACTACCGCTGGAGGAAAATCCGGACTTTCCCGCGACGTTAGATTTACGACGGAGCGTTGGTCCATGGACGGCAAACTGATGGACAACACCACTCTGGTGCCCGATCTGGCGGAGGAGTGGCGGTACGCTCCTGTGGAGGGCTACTGGGACGAGGCCGTGTTGCTCTCCGGTTTCCCGCGCCGCCACTGGCGTCAGCTTGCTGTCGCCACCCGGCGGATAGGCGTCCGGCAGTTCAATCGCTATTGGCAGTCGGGTGTCATCCGGGAAGCCAGCAACCCCAACAACATCGCCAGCGATCCGTGGGGCAATGAGCGTCCCCTGCCACTCGATCCCATCCCGCTGGTGATTGCCGAGAACGAATGGACAAAAATTGAAAAGGCGGTCACCCAGCGCGCAGCGTTGCTGAACGTGATGCTGTCAGATCTCTACGGCGAGCAACGGCTGATGTATCAGCAACATCTTCCCCCGGCGCTGGTCTTCGGCAATCCGCACTTCTTGCGGCCCTGCTCCGGCATCGCCCCTCCGGATGGCGTGTATCTGCACACGTACGCAGCGGATTTGGGCCGCTCTCCCGACGGCCGCTGGTGGGTGATTGCTGACCGCACTCAGGCGCCAGCCGGCATGGGCTACGCGCTTGAAAACCGGCTGGTCAGTGCCCGCACCTTGTCCAGCGTTTTCAGCCAGTACCGTGTTCGCCAACTGGCGCGGTTTTTTGATCTCCGCCGCGATGCCTTGCTCGCCATGGCGGCCAAGCGAAGTAAGAGTCCCCGGGTGGTGGTGCTTACGCCGGGGTCGAACAACGATGGCTATTTTGAGCACTCCTTTCTGGCGGGCTATTGGGGTTTTCCGTTGGTCGAGGGGGATGACCTGACGGTGCGAGAGGGAGCCGTCTATTTGAAAACCCTGGCAGGCGTGGAACCGGTGGATCTTATCCTGCGTCGCATCGACGACAGTTTCTGCGATCCCCTCGAGCTGCGCGGCGATTCTTTGTTGGGCGTGCCCGGCCTTGTCCAAGCCGTCCGTAACGGCGCCGTCGTGGTCGACAACGCTCTCGGCAGTGGCTTGGTGGAAGCGGCGGGCAACTTGGCGTTCCTGCCCGGCCTTTGCCGCCAGCTTCTCGGTGAAGACCTGAGCATGCCTTCGGTGGCCACTTGGTGGTGCGGCCAGGAAGAAACGCGCCAATTCGTGCTGGAACACCTTGATACCCTGGTGATCAAACCGGCATGTCCGAGTTTCGGACACCAACCGGAGTTTCCGGCGACGATGGATGCTGCCGATCGCGAAAAACTGATCGCCAAAATCAAAGCCCACTCGGAGCGCTACGTGGCGCAAGAGGGAGTAGCCCTGTCCACGGCACCGGCGCGCACTGACGCCGGATTGGCGGCTCGTCACGTTGTCCTGAGAGTTTTCGCCATTTGGGACGGGCAATCCTATGCCGTGATGCCCGGGGGCCTGACGCGGGTTACCGCCGAAAACTCTTCCCATCGGCTTCCCGTAACACTGGGTGGCGCAAGCAAAGACACTTGGGTGCTGGGAGGTCCCAACGAGTCATTCCCAGGTCCCAGCCATCTTCCGGTGTCGATCGAGGGTTATTCCAACCGAGGCGCCCTGTCCAGCCGCGTTGCCGACAATCTTTTCTGGCTGGGCCGTTACACCGAACGCGTGGAAGCCAACGTTCGCCTCCTCCGCGCCTTGTTGCCCGCGCTGTCTGCGGAAGAGGATTTCGGGCGCCCGGTCACACTGGACACTGCAGTTTTTCTTTTAGTGGGAATGCATTTTTTGCCGCCGGAGGATGCTAAGGCCTCCCTCGCCGAGCAACACTGGCGGGTTCAGCGGTTTCTCACCGACATG
>DATJKY010000750.1:0-6834 GCA_035490955.1 Terriglobia bacterium
TCACGGACCTGAACTGGACCTTGCGAGGCTGGTTTGAGTACTTCCAGCACCGTCGTCGATTCGTGTTCATCACCCTGGACAAATGGGTGCGCATGCGGCTGCGTAGCCTGCTGCGCTTCCGCCGCAAGCGGAAAGGACGCGGTCGGGGTTCGGATCATCAACGCTGGCCCATGCTTTCTTTGCCAAGCAGGGTCTCTTCTCCTGAGCTGAGGCTCATACCTTGGCCTGTCAATCCTCTCGGAGGTAAGACCACCCACTGGAGAGCCGGATGCGGGAGAACCGCCTGTCCGGTTCGGAGGGAGGGGGCGCGGCCAATCCCGCTCTCCCTACCCCTATCCAAGGCTCGCTTGCGGCGAGCAGTCCGAGCGAACATCGACAATTCTTTGTCGATCTCGTGGCGCTAAGCGCCTAACAGTTCTTGGAGAGAGGCGCGGGACGAACCATGGCGGCTCTGCTGCGGAAAGGCTTCCGCCTCTTGGACCTTTGTTTGCCAGAAAGCCTGACCCTTTCCGCGCTTCGGCAAGCTCCGGGTCGTGAGCGAAGTCGAGCGGCAAGTCAGAGGGCAAAGCCGCCAGCCCCCCGGGAACGGTAAGAACCCCGTCCGGAGAGCCCGAGAGTCCCGAGAGCGGCAGCAGTTGACGGTTAACACGGCCCGCTGTTAGGCTGGCGATAAGATCGTTACGGCTGATAAATGGCTCCGGTGAAAAGGATCGGTACCCTTTCATCTCAGCGAGTGCGTGAAATCCTGGAGGGCATTCACTTGGTCCTAGCTTCCCGGGAGGTTAAGCACAGATCGCCTCCGTAAGCGACACCGCGGCAAGCTAATGGAGTGACCCGTGGCCACGAGCATTCAACAGGAAATCGAGAAACTCCGCGACCAAATCCGCCACCACGAACACCGCTATTACGTGCTGAATGATCCGGAGATCTCGGATTTCGAGTTCGACCAACTCATGCGGCGGCTCCAAAACCTGGAGCGTGAGCATCCCGAACTGATAACCCCGGATTCGCCTACCCGACGCGTGGGCGGCGAGCCCGCCGAGGAGTTCCCTAAGGTCCGGCATTCCGTTCCTATGATCAGCCTGGACAACACCTATTCGGTGGACGAATTGCGGGATTTCGACCGGCGCGTACGGGAGCTCTCGGGCCGCTCGCGGGTGGACTACGTGGGCGAGCTCAAGTTGGATGGACTTTCCATGGCCTTGATCTACGAGCGCGGTGTACTCCAGCGCGGGATTACTCGCGGCGACGGCGTAACCGGCGAGGAGGTGACGACGAACGCCAAGACCATCCGCGCAGTGCCGCTGCGGATCGACAAGAAGAAGGTAGACCTCCGCGGACGGCCTGAGGCTTTTGACCGGTTCGAGGTGCGTGGCGAGGTGATGATGCCGCGGGATGCGTTTGAGAAGCTTAACGCCCAGCGCGAGGCTGCGGGCGAGCCGAAGTTCGCCAACCCCCGCAACTCGGCCGCCGGCACCATGCGCCTGCTCGACTCCAGAATTGTGGCACAACGCCAGCTCGACATGTACGTCTACCAACTCCTCGTGAGCGGAGCGACTCCGCTCACGGAACACTGGAAAGTGTTGGACGCGCTGGCCCGCATGGGATTCAAGGTGAACCCTCACCGGCGTCTCTGTCACTCCTTTGAAGAACTTCTCAGCTATATTCAGCTGTGGGCGTCGAAGCGGGAGGGACTGGATTATGAAATTGACGGCATCGTGGTGAAGGTGAACGACACCCGGCTTTGGGATGAGCTGGGAAGCACTGCCAAGTCGCCGCGTTGGGCTGTAGCCTACAAATACCCCGCGCGCCAAGCGACTACTGTGGTCAAGGATATCCGCGCGCAGGTCGGTCGCACTGGCACCCTGACCCCAGTGGCGGATCTCGAACCGGTCGATGTGGGCGGCGTGACCGTAAGCCACGCCACCCTGCACAACATGGATGAAATCGGACGACTAGGAGTCAAGATCGGCGATACGGTGCTCGTCCAGAGGGCGGGCGAGGTGATCCCACAGGTTGTGAAGGTGGTCAAGCAGGCTGCGGATGGTCGTGAGTTCCGCATGCCCAAGCAGTGTCCGGTGTGCGGTGGAGACATCTACCGCGCTGAGGGTGAGGTGGCGTATCGTTGCGTCAACGCAGCTTGCCCTGCCAAGCTTAAGGAATCGCTGCTCCACTTTGCCGGCCGCCGTGCGATGAATATCGACGGCCTCGGAGACGCCCTGGTCAACCAATTGGTAAACAGGGGCCTCGTGAAGGACGTCGCCGACCTTTACGGCCTTACCCACGAGCAGCTAGCCGATCTTGAGCGTATGGGCAATAAGTCCGCCACGAACTTGCTTGAGCAAATCGAAAGCAGCCGCAATGCTGAGCTCTCACGCATCATTTTCGCGCTTGGGATTCCGTCTGTCGGCGAGCGTACGGGACACTTGTTAGCCGATCATTTCGGGTCTCTGGACGAGCTGGCCCAAGCGAGCGGCAAGGAACTCGAAGACGTCTTCGAGGTGGGCCCGAAGATGGCCAAGGGCATCTCGGAGTTTTTCCGCGAGAAGCGCAACCTGGAAGTGTTGGAAAAGCTGCGTAGCGCAGGCTTGCGGTTTGAGCAGAAAGCGGCGCGCAAACAGGACAACAGATTGGCCGGCAGGCAATTCGTGCTCACCGGGACCTTGCCTCACTACACCCGCGACGAGGCCCGGAAGATGATCGAGGAGGCAGGAGGCCGAGTGACCGGATCCGTGAGCAAAAAGACGGCCTACTTGGTGGCTGGCGTCGAGGCCGGCTCCAAGCTGGATAAGGCGAAGACGCTCGGCGTGCCCGCCATTGACGAGGCGGAATTGCTGAAACTGCTGGGCAAATAGTGGCGGCGCGTTGACACCCTCTCCCCCGTTGGTTATAGTGAGCATCGGGAGTCGTCGGGTAGCTTATTCCCTGGTCTAAGGGTAGTTACGAAGGCATGGGATGCTGGGTAGCGTTTTCCGCCTATGACCGGGTCGTCAGGCGCATGAGTCTTCCGAACTCGCTCACCTTACTGCGAATCTTCTTTGTACCTCTCCTGGTGGTGTTGCTGCTAACCAAGGAGCCCAACATGGACCTGTGGGCGGTAGGGGTCTTCCTGCTCGCCGCCATCACTGACCTGCTGGACGGCTACTTCGCTCGGAGGCGTGCCCAGGTCTCGCGAGTAGGGATCCTGCTTGACCCGATCGCCGATAAACTCTTAACGTCTGCCGCCTTCATCTCGCTCGTGGAACTCCAGCAGATTCCCGCCTGGATTGTGGTCATCATCATTGGAAGAGAATTCGCCGTGTCCGGCCTGCGCAGCATAGCTTCTGCCGAAGGATTCACCATGCCGGCTTCCGACCTGGGCAAAACGAAGATGGTCCTGCAAGTGGTGGCCATTACCGTCATAGTGCTCGAGCGTCGTTATCCCCGTCTGCGACCGCTGGGTGATGTATTCCTTTGGCTGGTGGTTGGCATTGCGCTGCTGTCGGCGGCTGAGTACTTCTGGGCGTTCTGGAAGAGACTAGACGCACGCCTCAAGCAGCAGGCCGGCGGGGCGGGCCGCGTGGTAGTGATTCGCGGAAGCGAGAAGGAGCAGAACAGGAAGGATGCCGCCCTTTAGCGACAGTGATAGGTGATGGCTGATTTTTCATCGGACAAGAAGGATGGCCCCGCTCAGTGATAGTGATAAGACGCAGTTGCTCAGGCTGGCGCGACAGGCGGTTGAGGAATGCGCGCTCGGACGCAGCCTGCCCCAGGTGGAAGAGCCGCAGGAGGAATCGCTGGGCGCCAAGTGTGGAGCCTTCGTGACTTTGCGTAAGGCCGGGCGTTTGCGCGGCTGCATCGGCCACATCGAGGCGTCCGCCTCGCTCCGGGAGACGGTGCGCGAATGCGCCGTGGCAGCCGCCGTACGTGACCCTCGCTTTAAGCCAGTCACCCCAGTTGAACTCGCCGACTTGCACATCGAGATTTCAGTTCTCTCCACTCTCACCGACGTCCGTCCCGAAGAAGTTGAAGTGGGTCGCCACGGGTTGCTCATCTCTCGTAGCTTCCACCGTGGCCTCCTGCTGCCTCAGGTTGCCACTCAATGGCACTGGGACCGCGAGCAGTTCCTTGAACAGACCTGTCTCAAGGCCGGTTTGCCCCCCGATGCTTGGCGCCACGAAGCAAGGATTCAGGCGTTCACTGCCGAGGTCTTCGCCGAAGCTGAGGACAAAAAGAGTCGACAGTCTACAGTTGACAGTCCACAGCAAACGGAAGGCCAAGCTCCTCGCTGTTAGCTGTTAATTGTAGAAGGTAAACTGTTGACTGGTCTTCAAAGGAGCGAAAGATTGACGGCGCGTATTCTTGACGGGGGAAGGATCCGAGACGAAATCCAGACCGAGCTAACGCAGGAGATCAGTCTACTCAAGGCGGCCGGGATTGTCCCGGGGCTGGTGGCCGTGCTAGTGGGAGAGAATCCGGCGTCACAGATTTACGTTCGCAGCAAAGTGAAGACTTGCGAGACTCTCGGGCTCCACAGCGAAAAACTCGAGTGGCCCGCAGACACCACCACCGAGCAACTGCTCGATCTCATGAAAGACCTGAATGCCCGCGAGGACATAGACGGCATTCTGGTTCAGCTTCCACTGCCTTCCCAGGTAGACTCGAAGCGCGTGCTACTGGCGGTCGATCCGGCTAAAGACGTGGACGGATTGCACCCCGTAAACGTCGGCAATCTTGTCAGTGGCCGAGCCGGGCTGATTCCCTGCACTCCGGCGGGAATCATCGAAATATTAGTCCGCAGTGGAATACCGATCACTGGAGCGCACGCCGTGGTCATAGGCCGGAGCGACATGGTCGGGAAGCCTGTGGCCGTGCTATTGCTGCAACATCACGCGACCGTAACGATCTGCCATTCCAAAACGCGCGACCTGCCCGCTATCTCCCGTCAAGCGGATATCCTCGTGGCGGCCATGGGCCAGGCCGCCTTTGTCACCGGCGACTTTATCAAGCCCGGCGCCACGGTGATCGACGTGGGCATCAACCGCCTGACGACATCGGAACAGGTTCGGCGCGTCTACCACGACCTGGCGGCTCCTCTCGGCGAACTGGAAAGCAAGGGCTCGGTGCTGATAGGCGATGTGCAACCCGAGGATGTAAGGCTGAAGGCTGGAGCTTATACACCGGTGCCAGGAGGCGTTGGCCCCCTGACCATCGCGATGTTGATGGTCAACACCGTTCGGGCGGCGCACGCCCGCCGCGGCCCACGGGGATTGTCGATTTTCAATTGATCCCGCTCTGCCGGACCGATTTGGCAGCACAGGATGTTGCGATTCCGTCGTTCAATCGGCAATTGGCAATCGGCAACAGGCGGCCGGAGCGACCCGCGGCCGATTCTGTCGACCCTGGGTAGTTGTTGCCCTTGGGGGTCTACGGTCTACTTGAAGATGGCCTGCTTTGGGTTGACAGGAGGCGTGGCTTCGGGTAAGAGCGCGGTGGCCCGCATGCTGGAAAATCTCGGTGCAAGAACCATCGACGCCGACCGTGTGGGCCACGAACTGCTGCGCGCGTCGCGAGCCGCCTACCAGGAGCTTCTTCGGGGTTTCGGCAAAGAGATTCTGGACCCCGCGGGAGAGATCGATCGAAGGCGCCTGGGCGCCATCGCCTTTGCGGATCCGGAAAAGCTCCGGAATCTCAACGCTATCTTGCACCCACGCATCATCGCCCAAGTGGAGGGGCTCGCGGCCCGGTACCACGCCGAGAGCCCCGGCGCCGTCATTGTCGTGGATGCCGCGTTACTCTTTGAAGCAGGGATTGGGGGTCGATTCACTAAAGTGCTAGTGGTTTGGTGTCGTCCCGACCAGCAGATCGAACGCCTGATGTCCAAGACAGGACTCTCACGCCAGGAGGCGGAGCAACGGATTGCTGCCCAGATGCCCGTCGACCAAAAGCTTCGGCTCGCCGACTACGAAATCGATTCCTCCGGAAGTCTGGAAAAGACCCGTGCCCAGGTGGAAGCCCTGTACCCTGAGCTCCAGCGCCTGGCGGCGGCCGCTGGCTCAAGAGGTAGCTAACTAAGCTAGCAAAGCCCGTGGGTCTGCACGCACGATGCCCGCGGGAACGCCACGGTTTAATCGGTCCCGCAAAGCGGATCAATCGAAAACCGGCAATCCTAGCAGCCAGCGCTCACCGCGCCTTACCAGTTCATCCAGCGCTGCCTGCACCTCCGCCAGTTTCCTTGCCTGCTCCTCCTCATCGGAGTCGCGGGAAACCGTGATAGGCGGCGCAATGAAGATCGCCACGGCGCTGAACGGAAACGGGATTTGGAACTGATCCCAGCTCTTGTAGAAAGTGTAGGCATGTCGCGGCGCGATATGGAAGCAAACAATCGGCGCTTGGGTAGCTTTTGCCAGGAGCACTGAGCCAGGCTTGGCAACGTAGCGGGGGCCGCGCGGACCGTCGATCGTGAAGGCGGTTGGGTTCCCCCGCCGCATCGTCCGGATCATTTCCTTCAGCGCCCGCGTGGCTCCTCGGGAGCTCGATCCGCGCGCCACTCCATAGCCGTGCTTCTGAATGATGCGGGCGATGTACTCGCCGTCGAAGTTCTGGCTGGTCATCACCACGATGCCGCGCCGGCGCCAGAACCACGTGGCGGAGAAGATCTCACGGTGCCAGAAGGTGAAGATGGGCGGTTTACCCGTGCTGAGGGCGGCCTCAAAGCTCTCCCGGCCCAGAACGGTCCAGCGCAGGCTGCGGCCGATTAGCAGCACAGCACAGTAGCCGAACCATGTCGCTAGGAGAATCTGAAACTTCTCCCAGAGTGTGAACGGACGCGGGTTTTCGGCTAGCTCGACGCGG
>DATJKY010000751.1:0-5806 GCA_035490955.1 Terriglobia bacterium
GTATGGATACAAGTCCTCCAAGCTGATTACCAAGATCACTTTTGTGGACCACGGAGGCCAGGGCGTGGTGGCCGACACATGGCCCTATTATTCGCAGACCGGCGACATTGAGCCGGGCTACGACCATCCCTTTGATTTTCCGGGCGAGACACGGAGAATCAAGGGAGGCGAAATCACGGAGTACTGAAGTTGAGCAATGGCCGATTTTCGATGGTCGATTTTCGATTGCCTGGCTGTTGAATTTGCCAACCGACAATCGGCCAGCGTCAAGGAATCGATGTTTTCCCGAGTCCCGAACCTCGAACCCCGAACGCCAAGTTTCGCCGCACGGCGCCGCGACTTTCTGCAAATCGCCGCCGCGTTCATCGTTGACCACCTTCTGCCGCGGCGGCTGGCCGCCCGCGTTGCGAAGGAGTGGACAAAGCCCAGAAACAGGGCGATTGTTGTGACATTCGGAGGCGGAGCCCGCTATCAGGACACTTTCGCTCCGGAAGGCTGGGTGAACATTCCACACCTCACCGGCGAACTACTTTCCCAGGGACTGTTCTATCCGACAGCGCGCAACGAGGGCCTGACGGGCCACTTCACTTCCAGTTCCGCGTTGATCACCGGCAATTGGCAGTATGTGGACACCTTTGGCAGCGAGAAAGCGACGAGCCCTACGGTCTTCGAGTATTTCCGCAAAGAGCGCGCGCTGCCTCCCGAGGAAACCTGGGTGATTGCCACCAACAAGAGCTTTAGTCTGATTGGAGGAAGCGGGCTGCGCGGTTACGGAGAACCTTATGCCGGCAACGTGATTCTGCCCAAGCAGCTCTTGCTCGAGGCGATTCAGACGGCGGTGGGGGAAAAAGGACCGGGAGTGGAAGACCGGGAGGCATTCGCTCGCCAAATGCTCTCTGCGCTGGACGAGGGTTATGAAAACTACGGCTGGCAAGTTTACGACTCGGGGCGCGCGCTCAGCCGGGAACTGAAGGCGAGCCTTTCCAAGTCTCTCCTGGACTACTTCAACGATCCCAGCGTTCCCTCCAGCGGCGACGAATTGACGTACTTCATGACCAAAGAGATTATGAACCGGTTCGCGCCGTCGCTCATCCTGGTGAATTTCTGGGATATCGATATTGCCCACTACGGCTCGTACTCGCTCTACCTGCAGGCGATTCGCCGAACGGACCGGTTGGTCTACGAATTATGGCAGCACGTGCAATCGTCGCCGCAGTACCGCGACCGGACGACGATGATGGTTATTCCCGAGGTAGGGCGGGACAGCGACATTCATGGCAACGGGTTCGCCAACCACCGTAGCGGCGACGATTCCTGCCGCCGCGTCTGGCTGTTGGCCTTAGGACAAGGCGTGCCAAAGGCAACGGGTTCGGACCGCGTGATCCGGCACATCGACGTGGCGCCCACGGTGGCCCAAGTCTTGGGCTTTAGGATGCCCGACTGCGAAGGGAAGCCACTGTTGGAACTGGCGATCTAGTAGACCGATTCCGAAATAACATGGCAATAGGGCTGGCGCAGACCTTTAGGTCTGCGATTCCGTATCACGCAAGCAACGAGCGCAGACCTTCAGGTCTGCGAGGGTCCCCGGGCGGCCGAAAACGCACACCTTAAAGGTGTGCGCCAGCCCAACGACAGGAAATGTAGAAACTCCAGAGCGCAGACCTAAAGGTCTGCGCCAGCCGGACTGCATTGGGTCGACTCACTGCACCCGGCTTGCTGCGCTCGCCACCCTCACCCCCAAAGGGGCGAGGGATTGTCAAGAGTTATACGGGACGGACACTAGTGCGTGTCCGCATCACATTGATTGTGAAGTAAGGCTTGCAGCGAGTTTTCGAATTTCTAGTTTCAAATTTCGATTTCCCATGAACCTCTATCAAGGGTTATCGCCGGAAGCTAAACAGCTGGTTGATCAGTACCTGGGGATGGTGGACCGGCTGCCGCGTACTTTCCTCGGCAACACGCTAACCGAACTGGAAAAGTGGCCCATACTGTTTGAGCCCGAGAAAGCCTACTTCCGCGCCCTGCTGGCCCAGTTGGCAGAGTTGGATGATACTCAATTTCAGGACACGTTCGGCAGCCTGAAAGCCTTCGAGCGACGCACCGGCTGTGACCGAGTGGCCGCAAACGATCCAGACACTTTCCAGAAGCGCCTTTTAGACCACCTATACCGATCGGGGCAATACGTACCCTGGAGGCGGGAGATCGACGCCATCTTCCAGAAGGTGCAGCCGCTCGTTGAGGCGCGGCTTTACGCAACCGAGCAGAAGCCCCGGCTGGTAGTGATTCTGTACGAGGAAGGTATCGCCCTGGAAAAGGACAAGTTGTGGCAGCGGCTTCACTCCATGGGCACGCGCGTTCCGCTGAACCTGGACGGAGCCGAGAACCGGGATGCCTTCGTGCAGACGCTGTTTACCGGGGTTCGGGATCCGGGGTCTGGGGTTCGGCCAAACAATGGCGCGAGCCCCGAAACACGAGGCCCGAACCCTCAAGGCAGCGCCACACTCTTTGAGGTGCTGCGTGATTCCGGCGGTTTCTCGCCCACCGACATCTGGATTTTAGAAGCGGGTGATTCCCTGCACCGTCTTTGTGAAGCGGGCTCGGGGCGGACCCCTTCGCCCTGCGCTACCGGTCTCAGTTACGAAAGGCTCCAGAGCTATCGCCAGCAGTTGTCAGAAGCGATCTATAACAAGGTCTTGACCGGAGTCCGCGGTCCGCTGGAACTGGCGGCCTGGATCAAGACCTTACAGGTCACCCCGCGGGAGGGTACCACGCTGTACCTGGACGATCGAGTGTTGGCTTTCACCCGCGACGTTTTCCTGGCGGGTGCCGGCACCCTGATCATCAACAACACTTTTGTGGAATGGGCGGCAGTGCAGGCTCTGAAGCGGGCTCAGCCACGCGTACTCATAGTGCGATTCGGCGTACGCGACAAGATGAAACCCTTCAGCAGCCTCCTGCTTTTCTCCAAGCCGCGCCCCACCGACCAAATCCCCAACCTTCAAGATCCGCTGGGTTCCTTTGTTGATGTCGAACTGCTTTCTTACTACGTTTGGCTGAACGCCGAGGAAGTTGCGCCCTACCGCGGCAAGACGCTCTATGTGCTCCTGGCGGACGGCGCCGATCAAATGCTCGTCGTCGGGCCAGACCGCCGCAAGCCCGTCGCTAAAGTGGAAGGCCCCGCCGCGCTGACCGACGTTGGAGCTACCATGGCTCACTGGCTTGGAGCCAAGCTGCCCGGGCAACCCATTTTGGACTTTTGAGGTGAGGTGCTGGCCGCCTGCCCTGAACGCAGCGAAGGCAACTTGCAGCCGTGAGCCGCGCTATGGTTTGCTAGCCGGCCCGGTGGACTCGCGAACCACCAGTTCCGGATCAATGAGGTATTCGCGTCCCCAGTGGTCGGAGTCTTCGCGCTCGGGTACGAGCGCCTCGAACACCAGGTGTCCGATTCGTTCGCGGGGAATGTTGACGGTGGTGAGGGCCGGCGCGGTGAACTCGGCCAGACTAATGTTGTCGTAACCGGTCACGGAGACGTCGTCGGGCACCACCAGACCCTGCTCTCGAAGCCCCTTCATAACGCCGATGGCCATGAAGTCGTTGATGCAAATGATGGCCGTGGGCTTGAAGCCGGAAGCCAGCAGCCGGCGCGTGGCTTGTTGGCCTCCCGAGGGTGAATCGGAATCCGCGGCAATCGCGAACTCCACCTCGCCGGCGTAACGCTTCATGGTTTCCAGAAAGGCTTTCTTGCGGTCGTGGAGCGACTCAAGCGTGGTGTGGTGGCCGACGAAAGCCATGCGGCGGTGGCCCAGGGTATGCAGGTACTCTACCGTTTTCTGGATGCCCTTCTGGTAGTGCACACGGATATTCGATGTGTGGCGCGAGGGCACGCCCAGATCGCAGAAGATGACGCGCAGGTTGCTCTCCGTCAGTTCCTGGATCAGGGAGGGTTCCATCTCCGAGACGATCACCGCCAACCCATCCAGGCGGCGCCCCATCATTAAGTGGACGTTGGAGACGAGCTGGCGAGGGCGGTAGTCAGTGTTGGCGACGAAAACCTCGTAGCCCAGGCGACGCGCGTCCGACTCCAGGGCGCGGAAGATATCCAGGAAGAAAGGGTTCTCCAGGTTGGAGACGATCATGCCCAGTGTGCGGCTCCGCCCTTCGGCCAGAGTACGGGCGTGGAGATTAGGGTGGTACTTGAGTTCTCGGATCGCCTTCAACACCCGGGCGCGTGTGGCGGGCTTGACGGCGCCTGAGTTGTTCACCACTCGTGAGACCGTAGCGACGGAAACGCGGGCGTGTTTGGCAACGTCTTCCAGGTTCATCGAGGCTTAGGAACCGCCTCGATTGTATCAAAGTTCAGGTTGCCTGCAAACGACAGGCAAAGGAAGGAAAAGATGATGCAGGATGGTGCGACCCTTATTCTTGCCCTACCCGCGGCGGCCTCAAATGCGGGTCAAGCTCGTGCGCCTTCTCAAACTCGGCAGAGGCCTGGGCGTTATCGCCTTTGCGCAGGAACGCCATGCCCAACTGGAAGTGAGCAGGGGCAAAATCTGGCGCCAGCTTGAGGGCGGCACGGAATTTTTCGATGGCGCCGTCCACATCTCCCTCAAGGAGTTGGTTGGCGCCGGTGTTCGTGGCCAGCGTCGCCGCCTGCACGTTCATCTTGGCCTTGTTGATTTCTTCCGACCGGCTGAATTCCTCACTGGCCGCTGTGGTGTTGCCCTTCTGCTGGTAGACGGTGCCTAACGCCTGGTGAGCGCCGGCATCCTGCGGGTCGAGCTTAAGCGCCGCCTGCAGCTCAGCCTGCGCCGCGTCCAGGTCCCCCTTCTGACGCAGTACCGATCCCAGGACGGAGTGGGCTTGCTCGTAGTTGGGCCGAGCTTCGGCGGCGGCGCGAAGCTCGGCGGCAGCTTTGTCCAACTCGCCTTCCTGCCAGAAGACGACTCCCAAGGTGTAGTGAGCCTCCGGCAGGCCGGGGTCTAACTCGATCGCTCTGCGCAACGCGGTCGTGGCGCCGTCGAAGTCTTCCTTTTCCTTAAGCGCCACAGCGAGGTTGTAATAGGCCTCAGCGTAGTCTGGCGCCATGCGGATGAGTGAGCGGTATTCAGCAATGGCTTCTTCCCATTGCGCTTTCTGAAGATACGCCAGACCCAGGTTGTTGCCTGCTGCGGCAGACTGGGGGTTCAATTTCAGCGCCCTTTGAAACTCTTTGATGGCGTTGTCGCCATCGCCCTGGTTGAGCAACACTAAACCCAGGTTGTTGTGGGACTCGGGGTCATCCGGCTTGAGCTCGATGGCTTTGCGGAACGCCGCCGCAGCGTCTACGAGATAACCTTCCTGCTGCAGAGCCGCCCCCAGTGCACTTTGGAACTCGCTGGAGTCCGGCTTCAGCTTGACCGCAGTTTGAAGCTCGCTGATGGCTTGTGCCATCTGGCCCTGTTGCTGGTAGGTCTGGCCGAGATAGTAGTGCGCATCGGAACTGCCGGGCCTCAGGCGTAGGGCCTCTTGCAACTCGGACGCCGCGCCGGGATAGTCGTGCAGCAGATAGTCTGTAACACCCAAGTGGTAGTGGGCGTCGCTGGAATTGGGCTCGAGCTTTATCGCCGACTCGAACTCGCTCTTGGCTCCAAGCAGGTTGCCTCGATGGCCCAGGAGAAAACCCAGCGCATCGTGGGGCTCGGCCCAGTCCGGCTGCAGTCGGGTCGCGTTCTCGTAGCACTTGATGGCACCGTCGAGATCGTTCCGGCGCTCGAGCGCCTTGCCCAGGTTCAAATGGGCCGACGAGAGGTCTGGGTCCACGGCAATG
>DATJKY010000752.1:0-9429 GCA_035490955.1 Terriglobia bacterium
ATGGCATAAGGAGGTCACATGCTCTAACCCACTGCGACAAGCGTGATGCAGACGCACACCACCCGGTACAACCTTCATCGCCGTTACCACAAACGGGTCATTCAGGACCGACTGCAATAGAGATCGAAAGTATTCGTTTCCAACCGAGTCGACAAAGCCCTGCAGCTCTCGGAACATCTCCTCGGGATCGCGAGCAGAGGCCGGCCAACAGTCGGCTTCCTGGAACTCTCCATCCTCGCATCGCCGGATGCGTTGCACGATCAACTGTGGGCGGTCGTTGTAAAGCTCCATCGTGCCCCGCACTTTCACGATGTCGTCGCGCTCGATCGGCATAGGGGCGGCGGTCGCCCGCCGACCCCTGCCACACCACCGTGCGTACGGGTCTGTACACGGCGATTCGAGTCGGTTACGCTAGCAGCCGTCGATCAAGGTCGGAAGGGCCGCGCGACTCGAAGTAGGCATTGGAGAGACCTACGGAAAGAGCCTTGGACCGGCTGGAAACGCTCTCGGTTGTCTAGACGCGTTGCTACATTATTTGGGAATTCAACCACTAGCTACAACCCAGCGCCTTCGGCTCGGCCGTTGTAGCCGGGGATTTGCTCTGGCTAGCTTGGGCTAGCTTCGTGATGTAAAGCTCATGCCTTCGGCTGCAAGCCAGTCGCTGTGGTCCCGGTCGAACTCGAAGTGGCTGACATCGACGGCAAATCCGGTGCGGGCCAAACCCCTGGTCTCGGACAAAACTCAGTCGAAAAAAAGGAGGCGAACATGCAGCAGCATGCGACGAAGGTAAATCCTTCCGAAGAAACCATCAACGTTGGTTCCACAGGAGATAGCATTCGCTTCCTCCTGACGGGAGATGATTCCACGGCAGCGTGTCAGTATTCGAGGTTCTTGTCCCCGGCGGGCATAAGGTACCAGCGCCTGCCCACAAGAACAATGCCTACGAGGAGGTGCTCTACGGCATCGAGGGCGTTCTCACTTGGACGGTGGACGGCACAGTATAATCACAACCGCCGTTTGTGGCGACGGCCTCTGACGACTTCCACCACCGTTTTGGGATTTCATGGAGGCCGCTGCACGAGCGAGGCCCCGGCGGAGCAGGCCCATGCTAACTGACGCGTTGCGTTTCGCCCTCCTTGGCTGGCGACTCTCGATCGCCTTCCTCTTTCCGGCAGCTATCATCTTGGAGGCACTCCATCTCTCTCCCGTGCTCACCTTCAGCGTGGCGGCCCTGGCGCTGGTCCCACTGGCAAGCTTGCTCGGAGACGCGACAGAACAAGTCGCCGCGCACGTAGGCTCTACCGCCGGGGGGCTGCTGAACGCTACCCTCAGCAACGTCACGGAGCTCGTGATCGGCTTCGTTGCACTCTGGAACGGACACATCCAGGTGGTGAAGGCTTCGATCACGGGAAGCATCATCGGCAACCTGCTGCTCGTGTTCGGACTGGCGGCGTTCGTGGGGGGCCTCGGCCGCGAAAAGCTCCGTTTCAGCAGCGCCAACGTGGGTGCCACGACGATGATGCTGTCTCTCGCCGTAGTGGCGCTCGTCATGCCGGCGCTTTTTCAGCTCTCTGTCGTCCGGTCGCTCGAACCCGCCGGACTGAGCATCGAGCGCCTCAGCTTCTGGACCGCCTTGATGCTCCTCATCGTCTATGGCGGCAGTGTCGTCTTTATGTTTCGTACCCATCGCACTCTATTTAGCAGCGTGAGATTCACCCGTCCCGTTTTAACCCGCAATGCCGCCTTGGCCGCCCTAATCGGAGCCGCCGCCCTCACCGCGGTGGCTGGCCAACTCCTGATCAGCCACATCGAGCCAGTCACGCGCACCATCGGGTGTACGGAACTCTTTGTAGGCCTGATCATCGTAGCCGTCGTGGGCAACGCCGCCGAACATTCTGCGGCAGTGATGCTGGCACGCAAAGACAGAATGGACCTGGCGGTGAGTATCACCATTGGCTCCAGCGCTCAGATCGCGCTCTTCGTGGCACCGCTGCTGGTGCTCGTCTCCTGGGCGCGGCCGCCGGCAATGTCCCTTGTCTTCCATCCCCTCGAAATCGCCGCCGTCATCATCTCCGTCGGCGTGGTCACCGCCGCATCGATCGATGGTGAGACGAATTGGTTCGAAGGCCTCCAGTTGTTGGCTGTTTATGCCATTCTTGCTGTTTTCTTCTATTTCCTTCCCGGCGCCGGACACTGATTGTGCCCTTGCTTCTGTGCCGTAGGGGAGATGGTGCTGATTTTCGAATTTCGATTTTCCAGTTTCTAGTTTCCAGTTTCGAAACCCAATCCTTAATTGATTGCGAAAGTGGTGGCATCTCGGCGGCCAACTTGGTTTTTGGGGTCATTCACACTATGCGAGCGGGCGGGATCACAGTATACTGCGCTTAGTCGCGTAACAACCTTGTTGTATCAGAGCAGGACTTCAGTCGCCTCATTTTCTTATTGGCGGGTTGGAAGATCACGTGTGGAAGCGTACCGACCGTTTATCGTGGAGTGGCGTTTTGGTTTTATGCGGGCTGCTCCTAAATCTCTCCCTGTCAGACGCACAGGAGGAGAATGAGCCCGGGCACTCTATCGGTGAGGTCTCGACCCAAGGAGACTTGATCGCCGTGGAATTGGACGACGGTGCGCTTGGGAAAACAAACCTGTTCGACCTCATCGGTCACACCCTGCGTTTCACGCCGGACGGTTCCCGCTATCGGGTTGAGAGTGGGCCATTGCAGTGGGTGGCCGACTTCGGCCCGGAAGTCGCCAATGCCGAAGTTACTCTCCACCAATTCGCCTTTCCCTTCTCCGGCAAGCGTTGGAACTCATTCCTGGTGGGCACAACCGGATCGATCAAGTTTGGCACGCCAGGAAAGAACAGCAGCCCCAGCCCTGTTGGCCCGAGCGACGCTGGAGTGTCTATCGATCGCTTCGACCAGTTGGCAGAGGCGGCTAGCTCACTGATTGAGAGCGGCCCGGCTATTTGCGTGTTTTTCAAGCCGCGAATGTCCGGACCTCATTATGTGAAGGAACTGCCGGGTCGTGTGGTCATCACGTGGGATCTCACGGAGCCGTTCGGAAGTCTCCTGGATTTCACATGGTTCAAGACGATCAATCGCTTTCAGACGGCGCTCTATCGCGACGGCTCCATGGAGATGTCGTATAAGGAACTGGCCGCGAAGGACGCCATCGTTGGTCTTTACCCGGTGCTCACGGGCGAGGAAAAACCTCTAGCGACGATCGCCTCTGAGGCGCATCCGTTGCTCCCCCCGCATCTCGATGTGCAGAAAGTCAAGCTTTCGATTCTCGATGGCACCTTGCTGCGAGTCACCTTTGAAACCCGTGGCCCGGTGCCATCAGAAGGCGACCGCGCGATGGAAGGCATTGGATACCGGGTTGATTTCGACGCATCAGAGCCGCGCCCCGGCGGCTCCGGTCCGGCGGCGGCTTGGATCATAGAAGGCATGGCAGATCCTTACAACCCGGGTGGCGGGCCCGCAGAATACTTTGTACTCGGCTCTGGTGTCTTCCCGAAAGCAAGGATAAGTGGGAACTCGATCACTATAGAAGGAGTCCTTCCTGCCGCGCTGCGTGCGGCCAAACAGGTCTCGGTCTCCGCCGAGGTTGTTACCGACGGAGAACATGCCAAGGTAGTCGAGCGGCTGCCACCTCATGCCGTTCGATTGTCAGGGATTCGCAGTCCCGAGGTTCACCTTTCCTCCGCGAAGCGCAAGGATGGCCCCTTTGCAGTCGTGTACGAATCGTTCCATTACCTTGCTGTGCCAAGACGTCAGGATCTCTCCTGCACAGTAATTAAAGCTCTCGGCGACAAGTTCGACTTTCTGGCCTACTACTCCGGCTTCCGCATCGATAACCAGGAAGCGAGTAGCCCGAGTTTCGGCCCAGCGGCAGGCAATGTGACGGGAATCGGGCAAACACAGCACCACCTTGAGAGCTACTGCACCCAAGGCAGATTCCAGTGGGGGTTCGCGCAGCCTGTGTACGTGGGTGCGAACGAAATGCAGGAACGGCCCCCGGAAGGAGCGCCCGTCCGAAGCAATCACGACATAGCCTTCTACGCCCACCAACTCGCGGAGAGCTCACCGGACGGAAAGCCCCTTCCCTACAACTACGCGATGTCGCATCTCGGGCATGAGATGGGCCACCGCTGGGCTGCGTATGTCTCCGCCAAAGTCCATGGTGAGATAGTCTCCCTTGGCCCCTGGCCTCATTGGGCGCGAGGATTGCAGGCCCCTGTTGCGTTCCCCTATCAGCGGCCCACGGAGGCATCCACCCTGGGAGGGGGCGTCTGGCAGGACAACTTCGATGGAACGTACACTCAGCTCCATGACGGTTACTTCGTGCCGGCGACCGGTTATTCCTATCTTGACCTGTACCTGATGGGCTTGATCTCTGCTGCAGAGGTGCCGGACTTCTTTATCTTAAACAACCTTGTGCCAGTCGGTAAGGACGCAAACGGACATCCTATATTCAAGGCTGAACGAACAAAAGTAACAATTCAGGACGTGATTGCCGTCGAGGGGCAGCGTTTGCCAGATGTTGATCACTCGCAAAGGAAATTCAACACCGGGATCGTCGTCCTGGTCGAGCACGGGCAGCGCCCGAGCCACGAACTCATCGATCGAGGAAACGGCATTCGGCAGCAGTGGATCGATTACTGGGAGACAACAACCGGACATCGGACGTCTATGACAGCCAATCCGCGCTGAGAGCGCGACTGGTTCAGCAGAAGTGAGTTTCAGGCAAATGCTGAGTGGCAGCTCTACATTTGGAGCGGCCAAGGCCGAGGGCTATCAGGGGCACCGCTTTAAGGCGTGCCGGCAAGGCTTTAAGCCGCTTTAAGCCGTGCCAGAAAAGGCGGAGCCTTTCGGCAAGTCAGACCAGCAGAGCCGCCAAGGTTCGCCCCACGCCACTCCCCAAGAACTGTTGGGCACACGTGCAGGACGTGCAGGAGGAAGGAGAGCTTGAGCAGATCCGTGCGGCTATGGGAAAATGACCACTTAGCCGGTGGATGCCATTCGAATACCAGCTTTCTCTTCGGTGTCGTCCGGGTGGATGCGGTCCCTTCACCGCCCTGACGCTTTTGCTCGCCCTGGAAGCCGCCCTCGCGGCTCATATTCCGGCGTGCTGGGCCACCCACGTCGATCCGCTTGTAGCGCTACGCCGCGAATGAAGGCCCCATACGATGGGGTTGAAACGCACCCATGAGAGGACACCATGTCGTTAGAGGTTGATGGCCCGTCCCGTTGCCCCCGTTGCGGCCACAAGCCCGCCGCAGCCGACAAATTCTGCGCCGAATGCGGGCGTTTCCTCCGTGACGCCTCTATCGACCAGCGACTGCTGCTGGCCCTGGTGCACGAGCGCGATGGAAAAGGACGGCAAGCGCGGCAGGAACTCCAGCACTTGCTCGATGCTGAGCCCAATCACGTTCTGGCCAACCACCTGCTGGGCAGCCTGTTTTTCCACGAGGGCCAGCTTGACTTGGCGATCGAGCACTATCGCCGTGCGGTGGCAGCATCAGCCACCTTTGTACTCGCTCACTATGATCTTGGGGTTGCGTACTACCACCGAGGCAACATGCCGGAGGCTGCGGCGGCTTTTCGCCGTTGTCTCGAGATGAATCCCGATTACAACGCGGCCCATTATCGGCTGGCGCTGGCGTTGTTTCACCAAGGACAATTGGGTGACGCCCACGAGCACTTTGAGCTTTCCGCGACCCTCACACCCGAATACGTGATGGCTCACTATCACCTGGGCGTGATTCACGAGCGTGAGGGCCAGTTCGAGATCGCTCGCCGCGAGTTCGAACGTAGCCTGGAAGAGGGCGTTCACGAACTGAGCAGTCTGTTCCACCTGGCCTCCATCCGTCGCGCGCACGGTGACAACGCCGGCGCTGACGAGTTGTTGCAGCGAGCGGGCGAGTTCGGCAAAGCGCGTCCGACTGCCTCCGAAGCTCGCAAATGAACGAGAAAACCTGGCATGGACAAGGCAGAGGAGAACGGCCTCATCTTCAATTGGGCGCGCGCTGGTCCACGGACGACTGCCTGGCCGGCGCACGTCATGCTGGACGACGAGACGCTTCGCGACGGGCTCCAGAGTCCCTCGGTGATCGATCCGCCGGTGGCGGAGAAGATCGAGATCCTCCACCTCATGGAACGCCTCGGGATCGAAACAGTGGACGTCGGCTTGCCCGGGGCCGGCCGTCGACAGCGCGAAGCTGTGCTCGCCCTCTGCCGCGAGATTTCCGATCAAGGGATGCGCATCCGCCCGAACTGTGCCGCTCGGACCATGATGGTGGATATTCGCCCGATCGCGGAGGTGACGCAGCTCACGGGCGTGCCCATCGAGGCTTGCCTGTTCATTGGCAGCAGCCCCATCCGTCAGTACGCCGAGGAGTGGACGCTCGAGCACATCCTGCGCCACACGCGTGAGGCGATCCGCTTTGCGGTTCGCGAGGGACTCGAGGTTATGTATGTCACCGAAGACACGGTCCGCTCATCGCCGGAGCACTTACGCGTCTTGTTCGAAGCCGCCATCGAGGCCGGCGCCAAACGTCTCTGCCTTTGCGACACTTGCGGAGCGGCGGTCCCGGAGGCGGTCTGGAACCTGGTTTCCTGGGTCAAGACATGCCTGGCAGACCTCAGGGCTGACGTCGGCATCGACTGGCACGGCCACCGTGATCGCGGCCTTGACTTGGCCAATACGCTGGTCGCAATTGAGGCCGGCACATCTCGCGTTCACGGCACCGCGCTGGGGATTGGTGAACGAGTAGGTAACACGCCCATGGAACAGTTGCTGATCAACCTCAACTTGCTTGGCATGAGGCGCGACGATCTCAGTTCCCTGCAGCCCTACGTGGATGCGGTTTCTAAGGCCACCGGCGTTCCGGTCCCGGTAAATACTCCTGTGGTCGGTCGCGACGCCTTTCGCACCGCCACTGGCGTCCACGCCGCGGCCATCATCAAGGCTCAAAAGAAAGGTGATCGCGCGCTGGGGGATTGCGTCTATTCCGGTGTTCCTGCCAGCCTCATTGGACGAAGTCAGGAAATCGAGATCGGCCCCATGTCGGGCAGTTCGAATGTCATCTTCTACTTGTCCCAGCGTGGTATAACGGCGAACCCTGATCTCATCCAGGCAGTGCTGCTGGCGGCCAAAGAATCCAATCGCATTCTGGGAGAGTCGGAAATACTGTCCATCGTTCGCAAGCATGAGGGGTGAGTATCGCCGCTCCGGCGCGGTTCAAGTCATACTTGAAGTTTCCGATGCTCCACCCTGAAAAATAGAAAGAACTAGACGTGGCCCTACGGGGTGCGATGCTCCCAGTCGATCCACTCAACAGGATAGGTCTCGAGGTAGGCGCTCACTGCTTCGCCCAGGGTTGCGAAGAAGGTTCGTTCGGCGAAGCGCGTGAAGAGCCCGAAGCGCTTTAGCTTGTCCTTGACGGGGCCCTTCATCTCGGCAAAATACAGCTCGATGCCGGCGGCGTGCAAGGCGTCGTCGAGCTCGCAAACGGCATCGGCGGCCGTGACGTCGACGCTGGTGACTGGCTCCTCCGAGACCACGAGCCAGCGGACGGGCGTCGGTGAGCTTGCAACGGCATCGAGGACGCGGGCGTGGAACAGCTCGGCGTTCGCGAAGAAGAGCGGTGCATCCCAACGGAACAGCACTAGGCCCGGGATCAAGCGTGCGTCGGGATGCCGGGTGATGTCGTGATAGCCCCGGACATGTTCGACGCGGCCCAGCACGGCCGAATGAGGGCGCCAACCATCCCAGAGGAACTCAATCACAGCAATCACGATCGCAAGTGCAATGCCCGGAATCGCGCCGAGCACAGCCACACCCGCGAAGCACGCCATCGAAAGCCAGAACTCCCAGCGCTGGATGCGATAGATACGGCGGAGGTCAGACACTTCGGCGAGGCCGATAGCCGAGGCGATGACCACCGCAGCCAGTGCCGTGTGCGGCAAATGCTGGAGCAGCTCGGGCGCAAGCACCAGCAGCAATGCGATGGCGAGCGCGCCCACGACCCCCGTCAGTTGGGTCCTGGCACCTGCCGCCTCGGCCACCGGTGTCCGTGATGAGCTGCTGCTGATCGGGAAGCCCTGAAAGAAGGCTGCGGCGAGGTTGGCGACGCCGAGACCCACCATCTCCTGGTCCGGATCGACTGGTGTGTGCAGACGCGCCGCATAGATTCGAGAAAGCACGCTCGTGTCCGCGAATGAAACGACGGCGACCGCGAACCCACCCGTGAGGATTGGTACCAGGTCGTTGACTTGGACAAGGGGAAAACGTGGCGAGGGCAATCCCTGCGGTAGAGGACCGAGCACGGAGACTCCGGCGCGTTTTGCAAGGTCAAAGGCCGCGACTACAACAGTGGCGGCGACCACCGCGATCAGAATGCCCGGCATGCGCGGCCAGCGCTTCAGGAACAGTATGAGAGCGAGCGCCCCGGCGCCGATCGCGAGCGCCACGACGTTCGTGCTCCCTGCAAACAGCTTACCGACGATTCCCCACGCCTGGCGCAGCGGTCCATGCGCCCGGACGGAGAAGCCGAAGAGCTTCGGCACTTGGCTCAGCAGCACCGTCAGCGCGATGCCGTTCATGTAGCCGTAGCGGATTGGCTTCGAGAGCAGCTCGGTGACGAAGCCCAGACGCGCGAGGCCCGCGGCAACGCATACGGCTCCGGACACGATTGCCATCATTCCGGCCAGCGCGACCGCACGTTGCGGCTCCCCCGCCGAAAGTGGAAGCACGACGGTGAGGATCACGGCCGCGAGTGACGAGTCCGGGCCCAGCACGAGAATGCGGCTCGGACCGAAAAGGGCGTAGGCAAGCAGTGGCACGATGGTCGCGTAAAGGCCGTTGATGCCCGGCACACCCGATGCTTCGGCATACGCGATGCCGACCGGTACGAGCATGGTGGTCATGACGAGGCCAGCCACAACGTCGTGCCGCAGCCAGGACGACTCGTACCGGCGCAGAGTGTTCAACCCGGGAAGCCAGCGCATCCAGCCGGTTTGATTCGCCTGTATTGCTGGACGAACGATGCGGCCAGGCTCTGTGGTGTGGGAGGAGAGCGATTCAGTCATGGCTGATGCAAGTCGGGAGCCAAGGCAGGGCGCTATTCTAGCACACCAACCCTCATCTGGCGCTTCGCCTTTCCTTCAGTCGGTAGTGGGACAGTTTGCCCCGGTAGGGGCGAGTTTATCTCGAAACGTGGCGTAAAGCCGCCTCTACATCAAACTGACGCGCCATTCAGTCCGAATCTCCTGTTTGACGGTTGAGTTCGGGCCTTTTGTCAAATTCGAGGGCGGGATGAGCTTGCAGTAAAAAGAGGATGTAACCAGCTTTGAAATTTGGCGGTGTCAAAATAACGGCGGCGCTCGACAGGTTGCGGCAGACCCAGCTGCCTTGCGAGCGGCG
>DATJKY010000753.1:0-7334 GCA_035490955.1 Terriglobia bacterium
GTCGTAATCGAACAAATCGTGCGGCGTGAACTGGAAATGCCATTTAAGCCTGCCTGTGTCCGGGTCCAGCGCCAGAACGCAGTCCGTGTATAAATCGTCGCCAGGACGAGTGTCACCCACAAAGTCCGGAGCGGGATTGCTTGTTCCCCAATAGAGAGTGTCCAGTTCCGGATCGTACGTGCCGGGCATCCATGTTGTGCCGCCCCCACGCAGGTAAGCGTCGCCTGGCCAACTGGCGGAGCCGGGCTCCCCAGGGGCCGGAATGGTCCAGCAACGCCATACGAGTTTGCCTGTCAGCACGTCGAAAGCGGCCAAGAAGCCGCGAACGCCGTCGTCACCTCCGGAAGTGCCGACCAAGACCTTGTCTTTAACAATGAGCGGGACACTGGTAGCCCCATAGTTCTTGCTGATGTCGGCGTAGGTGATGTCCCAAAGCAGGTTGCCTGAACGAGCATCGAGGCAAAGGAGGTGGGCGTTGTCCGTCTCCATGAAGATACGCGTGTGCCACACCGCCACGCCCCGGTTGTGGTGTGACGCGGCATCGTCGATGAGGCCCTCTGAGATGGGACGCGTGTGGCGCCACAGCACCCTGCCGGTGCGCGCATCCAGGGCAAAGGCGTCGTTCGCGGAGGTGATGAACATTACCCCGTTGACGACCACCGGGGTCACTTCCATAGAGTCGGAACTGGTGGAGTGAAAGACCCACCGGGGACGCAGCTGGTGAACATTATCATGATTGATCTGGCTCAGGCCGGTGTAGCGGCGTCCGGAGTAGTCGCCGTTGTAAGAAGGCCAGTTCTCCCGCGGTGGGTTCTTGAGCAGGCTCCTGGGGTCGATATCCATATCCGCCGTAACTGTGCTTCGACCTTGACTTTCTCCCCTCAAGGCGAGAGTTGAGCGGGACGGGAGCACGGGATAACTTACCCACGAGGCGCCGAGGAACAGAAGAACCACTATAAAAGCCCAACCCCATTTTCGCATGTTATCTACTGGGTCTTGGGTTCAGTCACGTAGGCTTCTCCCAAGCTGCCGCGATCGAGGCCGCGAGCGTCGATGAGATGGACGGACACCCGCGCGCAATCAACGGCGGCGCCAATGGTGGAGTCCAGTGACGCGGATTCGAGCGGGCTGACATCCACAAGTGGGTATGGGTTGAGATAGACGCCGCGCAAATCGTAACATCTCGCCACCAGGCGGCCGGGGAAGAACACTCCGAAACTCCCTCGCAATCGGACGCCACCTGTAACCCTTGTGGCCAACAAAGGCGTGCCCACCAAGCCTGGGTGGGACACGTCGAAGAATTCCGAACTCGCACGCGTCGGCAACCACTCACTATCGAAGGTGTAAGTGTTTCCTGGAAGCAAAGTCACCAGTGGACTGTTGAGTTCCGCTTCCATGTAGTAAGGGGTCTCTTCAATGCGTGTGGAAGTGATCTCGGGCATTCCTTTGTTGTTGAGGCGCAGCGTGGGACCATTCAGATAGAAAATCACCGATGCCCCATCAGGATATTCAGCCTTCGGATCAACAGCAAAGCGCTCCACCATGGCATAGTTGCTCGATCCATCGACCACCGTAACCCAGCCCGCAAGCGAGTCTATGCCAACCTCGCCCTCCAGGTAGGCCCAGCGCAGGACGAAGAGCCTATTGTCGCGAACGCTGTATGACGGGTGATCGACCGGTCCGGTGTGAACGTCGAACTGACGGTTGAAAGCGCTCGCCGACCTCACCGGTGTGAAAGCCCAGAAGTCGCGGTTGTAATTCGACGGCTCACCTCGTTTGGCGGTGTCATACTGAGTAACAGACTGCACGGCCCAGCGGACGGGATGGGCGGCAATGTTCTTCATGATCGCATGAAAGGAAATCCTGGGCGAGTCCGAATCGATGCTCACCTCCCGCGAATACTGAAGGCCAGTCCGCTCGTCCGGCGGCCCTTGCAACTGTACCGCGCAGCGGCCACCTTCAGAGATGTCGCGCAGCTCGTAGACACCGTCGTCGAGTTGGTCCGAGGCAACCACCCAGTGGCTCTCATCCTCGTTGCCCTCCGGCAACGGCCAGATCTTGTCGCCGCCATAGTTGAACCATTTACCCTTGGCGGCGCCCTCCGAAGGCGGGAGGTATTGCCCGTAGTAGCGGGGGTTTGCGAAAAGATAGTCGTGGTCCCCAAAGCTCACTTGCATCAATCGCCCGCCTACTTGGGGCACGAAAACCAGACTAATCCATTTGTTGCTCAAGCGGGTCGCCTTCCAGCCGTGGTAATCCATTGGTGCTACAAGACACTGGGCCTGCGGCCCGGCAACGCCCGGCGACACTGCGAGTGCCAACAACAGGATGGTCGTCTCGATCGTCCCAACGTTTCGTGGCATCTTCGGTTTGGACCGGCGGCTCTGCCGCCTGATTTGCGGAAAGGCTCCTGCCTTTCCACAAGTCGGGAGTTATTATATCTCCCAGGCGAGGCCATGCGTCCGCCGAGCAGTTGCCATACGGGTGGCAAGGCGCAGCCTTGCTTTGAACAGGCCGGGGCGGGAGGTGCACTCTGGAAAGGCAGAGCCTTTCCACAAATCAGGCGGCAGAGCCGCACCTACCCCAACCCTCTTGCGGAACGCCTGATGAAACAACTTGATTTCTTTCGTATCTTCGCACTGGCGGGTCTTAGCCTGGCCCGGCTGGCTGGTTCAGCGTCGGGGGGGCAGAAGACTCTGGGCGCATCGGCTGCCCGTGAGACTTTTACGTCGCGGTGCGCCTCTTGCCACGGGCTGGACGGCCGCGGCGGCGAGCAGGCGCCGGACATCGTCGCCAGCCCAAGTGTGCGTTCGCGGTCGGATCAATCTCTCTTCGATGTCATCAGTCGCGGCCTGCCACGCAAGGGCATGCCGGGCTTCAGCTTGTTCCTGAGCCCGGCAGAAATCCACGCCCTGGTGGGGTACTTGCGCGACGCAGCAGAGAGTGGCGAAGGGCCACGCCCGACGGGAGATGCGGCGAAAGGACGCGAGCTCTTCTTCGGAAAGGCTGGTTGCAGTCAATGCCACATGATTGGCGGTGAGGGTGGATTTCTCGGGCGCGATCTCTCCGACCTGAGCCGACACCACTCCCCGGCTCAAATCCGGCTCTCGATCCTGCGCCCCAACGATGATCTGTTGCCGGGGCAGGAAGGGGTGGTCGTTACAACCCGCCAGGGCCAGCGGTGGGAGGGAATGGTCCGCAACGAGGACAACTTCTCGCTGCAACTACTCGACCGCGACGGGGTGTTCCACCTGGTCATGAAGTCTGAGCTCGAGAGCCTCGAGCGCCGGCCGAAGTCCCTGATGCCTGACGATTACGGCTCGCGACTAACGGGCTCCGAGGTCGACGACCTCGTTAGCTACATCGTTAGTGGCAAGCGCTGAATAGCTGGCGCAGAGTTTCCCGCCTTTGAGACGTTCTGAAGACCCCGTGGGGACGGGACCCTCGCTTCGCGGCAAAGCCGCAGACCTGCACAAAACGCAGGTCTGCGCTACCCGCTGAATTACACGTAGGCGTAGCACTCGATCTCGATCGGCGAGTTACCGGGCAGATCCTTGACGGCCACCGTGGAACGTGCCGGAGGGTCCGTGGGAAAGAACTGGTGGAACACGACGTTCATTTCTCCCCACGTCGAAATATCCGTCAGGAATACGGTGCACTTCAGCACCTTGTCGGGTGATGATCCCGCTGCTTCCAGCACCAGCTTGAGGTTTTCCAGGCACTGGCGAACCTGGTTTTGAAACGGTCCCTCCACAACCTTACCCGTCGAAGGGTCGTGTGCGCCGGCGCCAGAAACAAACAGCAGGTTGCCATACTGAATTCCCGAGCTGAAGATGGCATCCTTCGAAGGCTTTTGGCCGGGCCTGTAGATAACCTTCTTGCCGCTGCCCGTGGCACTCTGGGACAAGGCAGACACAGGCAGCACGGCCGCTGTTGCCACCGCTCCTCCGAAGCCACCTCGCAGAAATTTCCGCCGATCAGGCTGTCGCGTGCTCATCAGAATCCTCCTTTTGAATCAGGCCTTTGACTTGGTTTGCGCCGCTCGCAAGACCTCGGCGATGCGCTCGCCGACCACCTTCTCCTCTCCCGCCTTCATCATGAAAGGCGTGACGGCAAGGCCGTACCGATAATCTTCTCCCCCAAGACACACGATGCTGGGATCACCAGCTTCCAATTGTTTCAAGCACTCCACTTGCGTGATGCCCATCGCCTTCTCGTCCCATTGCAAGTACAGATGCGGCACGTGGTTCGCTACCTCGGGGACGAAGCGGCCGGTATGCACGCCGGCAACGGCGGAAACGGCGTTGTCAATTGTGTCGAGGCGGCTTTCCCAGTCCTTCCACTCGGCCTCGTGGTCGATCTTCAGGTAGCGCTCGAGGGCTACATACATGCCCACGATTTCTTCCTTGCCCACTTTCAGCGGCCGCCCAATGGTATCTTCGCTGGGGTTATTGTTGAGCAGAGCCGCATCGATAAGGTCCTTGCGGCCGAGCAACAAACCGGAGCACTGAGGTCCTCGCAGCCCCTTACCGCCGCTGAAACACACCAGATCGAAACCCATTTTGTTGTAGTCGCTCAAGTGAGAGACAGGTGGAACATCAGCGGCTGCGTCATTGAACGTCGGGATGTTGTGCCGCTTCCCGGCTTCGACCCATTTTTGCAGTCCGATCTGACCCTGGTTCTGCGCTTCGTTGAGAAAGTGCAGCATGGCGGTCCTCGCGTTGATGGCGCGCTCCAGATCTTCCTCCGTTTCCACTTCCACCAGGCGCACTCCGACGTTGCGGATAGCATGGTCAAAGGCGTAACGATGCTTTCTCTGAATGACGACCTCGTTCTTCATCCCCGTCGTGTCGGGAAGGCGCTTGATTTTCTCCGAATCGCTTCCCGTGATGCAAGCCGCCACTCCCAGCGTCATGGCTCCCGCCGCGCCGGAGGTGACACAAGCGGCTTCCACACCAAGCAGCTTGGCGATTCGTTCGCCGGCCGCACGTTGCAGCTCTTCCAGCACAACGTAGTGTTGTGCCGCCTCCTCCATCGCCTGGGCTACCTCCGGTGGCAGCAAGGATCCGGTAAGATAAGTGTAGGTCCCTTTGGCATTGATGCGCGTCCGCACGCCGAGCCGCTCGTAGATGTTCGGAGCGGCGGAATCTCCAGGTCCCGTGACTGCTTCTCGCGACTTTGCCAGTCCACACACCCGACTCGGCAGCAGCCCGGACAGAATCGGAAGCAGGGAATTGCCCTCGAGGAATCTCCGCCGCGAAGTGCGCCAGTTCAGAAGTGCCATCGTCTTTCTCCTTGTTCAGACCTCTCCCCGCCGCAGGGCCTCAGCGATATTCTGTGCGGCCCGCATCGCTAAAGCAATCACCGTCAGAGTAGGGCTTTTTTCGGTCCCCGAGGTGAACGATGCACCGTCCAGAATCCACAGATTCTTCACATCGTGCGTCCGGTTCCAGCGGTTAACAACCGAAGTGCGAGGATCGCTACCCATCCGCGCCAAACCCACCACATCCTCGCCATTGAACTGCGGACGGACTCCTCCTCGCGACTCCAGGCAGACGCCACCCGATACTTCGATGATGCGCCGGCAAGTATCGAGAATCTCCGCGGCCATCGCCAACTCATTCTCACGAAAACGAAAATGAAAGCGCGGCAGCGGCGAGCCGTACTCATCTTTCTCGACGGGATCGAGGTCCACATAGTTCTCGCGGTGAGCGAGGATCTCTCCCGCGGCCCCCACGTAGACCAGAGCGGGATAGATCTCGCGCACCCGCCTTTTGAACTCCCAGCCCGTGCCGGGGAGGTCGCCGAGAACACCCGGGACCTGTGGGCGTTGCGCACCCACGTAGATTGTATACCCACGAGCGAATGCGGCACTGGGCTTTTGGTAGTACGGATTGGCCATGGCGCCGTGCGCGCCGGTGCCCCTTACATTCGCCACGCACTTACCCTGCAGGGGCTCAAGATAAGCGAAGACGCCTAGCGTCATTTCGCTGAGCAAATTCTTTCCAACCCAGCCACTGGAATTTGCCAGTCCGAGCGGGAACTGCGGCGACTGGGACATCAGCAAGATGCGCGCGTCCTCCACGGCGCCGCAAGCCAGGGCGATTGCCCGCGCGCGCACGCGATGCTGCTCCCGAGTTCCGGCATCGAGGAAGAGAACGGCGCTGGCGCGGTCTCCGGCGCGGTCCATTTCTATTCGGTGAACGATGCATCCGGTCCCAAGCATCAGCTTGCCGGTCCTGAGCGCGGCGGGAATGGCGGAATTGGCCGAGGTGTATTTCGCCTCAACGTCGCAGCCGCGCCAGCAATACCCGCAGGAGTGACACACTGGCCGGCCGCCATGAGATTCCGTGTTAAGGGCCTTGCGAATCGGGAACAAGCGGTAGCACGGCCCGAGTCTTTCCAGACACGACCGGCGAATCATCTCCTCACCGTGGCGCAAGTCAAGTGGCTTCAGGAATACGCCGTCAGGAACGGCCGCGAGCCCCTCTCGCGTTCCACAAACGCCCATATACCGCTCGGCGCGCGCGTAGAATGGTTCCAGGTCCGCGTAGCCTATCGGCCAATCATCGCCTGCGGCACGGCCTTGAAAGTCACGCTCGCCGAAGCGCCAGGAGAACGCGTCCCAAAGAAGAGTCTTGCCACCCACAGCCGGAACCAGGGCGTAATCAACTTGCTCGCTGCTCTTATCGCTTGTGCTGGGGTGAGCGGTGTAAAGAAAGCCGGTGTAGTCGTTGTTCGCATGCCTGCCTCGCAACCCGCGAAAGGGGAATTGGTAGGGCAAGGCGTGGGTCTGAAAGCGCGAGGGAGAAACCCATTCACCCCGCTCGAGCACCACCACCCGCGCCCCCCACTCGGCAAGTTCCTTGGCGGCGATACCTCCGGCAGCGCCGGAGCCTATCACGCACACGTCGAAGACCTCGCGATCGAGCAGCGCTGGCAGGTTCGGCGGTGGTTTGGGACCCATACGGACTAGACTAGGGCTCTTCCTCTAATTTCCTGCCGGCACAATCTTTGTGTCGGTGCGAAACTTCTTGTAATCTCGATAGGTGCTTTGCTCTTCTATGGTGAAGTTCTTCAATAGCGCTAACTTCGCATCCAGTCTGAACACGACCTGCTTTGGCAGCCACACTTCATCGTTCACCCGGGTTTCGGTCACCTCAAATAGTGAGCCTCTATGCAGCCGTGCCACCAACAATCCCCAGGAGACGGTATCAATCACCTCGCCGTGGAGCCTCACCCACTGGGTTTCCGCCTTGTCGATCCACACCCGGAACTTAAACTTGGGCAGGTATTTGGCATCCTTGTGATGTGGTTGGAACCCGGGCCGTGGA
>DATJKY010000754.1:0-20579 GCA_035490955.1 Terriglobia bacterium
CGCTCCGTCCAGTCGGGCTTGGAAATGTCGTTCGCGGAAGGTCTGTCGCTGGAGCGCGAACTGCAGCAGCACCTCTTCCAGAGCGAGGACGCGCACGAGGGGTTGGCCGCCTATGTCGAGAAGAGGACGCCTAACTTCAAGGCCAGGTAGGCAGTGGTTAGTGGCTAGTGTCCTGATGTTGGAGTGTTCGTTGACGAGACCCGACGACGCAAAGCCGCAGAGGGGCGAAATATCTTAGCCCAGGGCGCAGAAGGTGTGAAAAAATCGTTGGCCACCGGCCGATGCGGCTGCGCCGCTCGCGGTGCGCCCCGTCCCGACGGGGTCTCGGGAGAAAGCCTACGGCTTTCCGGCAAGTGGCTGAGCCCAAAGAGTTTAATCGGCAGAGCCGCGATTGTTCACACCTTCGCAGCCCTGGGGAGGAAATGGCCCTCACCCCGCGTTCCGGGAAGGGGGAGAGGGAAGGCACCGCAAATCTGGGGCTCGCGCCCTGGGCTACGTTATTCCGCTCCTTCGGAGCTGATTTATGCCGGAATTTCGGCCTCCTGGCACGAACTCAGTCCCTGGTAACACAACTGATAACGGATGACGAACCGCGGACGTCTTATCTTGAGAGTTGATTGTGAAGATTGCGCTCTCAGTATCGGAGAAGGAAAGATCCAAGGGTTCGGAGTCTCTTTACTTCAAGGCTCTGGTGGCGGTAGGGGCGCAGCCCGAGGAGGTCGAACTGCTCACCGCCCCTGGCTCTTCGCGGGCGCCCGCCGACCGGTTTGACGGCTTTGTCTTCGCCGGTGGGGAGGACGTCGACCCGGGGTTGTACGGCGAACAGAAGAAGTACGAGAGTGTCAACGTCAACAGAGCGCGCGACGACTTCGAGCAAGGCTTGCTCGACCTGGCGCTGCGCCAGCGGCTGCCTATTCTCGGCATCTGCCGGGGAACGCAACTGATCAATGTGAAGTTTGGCGGCACGCTCTACCAGGACCTCACCCAAGACGTGAGTCCTGAGTTCGAGCACCGCCAGACCAAGAGCCGCAGCGACACTGTCCACACGGTGACGCTTACCGACCCTGAGTCGAGGCTGGCGCAAGATTTCCGGGGAAGTTGTCGCGTGAACAGCCTCCATCATCAGGCCATTAAACGCTTGGGAAGAGGGCTCAAGGTGACAGCACACTCCGAGGACGGCCTGGTGGAAGCGGTGGAGGCCGCGGACGATTATCCCTTTCTCCTCGCAGTGCAATGGCACCCGGAGGAGATAACCGCACAATCCGAACAGCGAAGGATCTTTGAGCAGTTTGTATCCGCCTGCCGCCAGGCCGCCGCGCGTCGGAAGGGAATCTCGGCACGCACAGGGGAGACCTAGGGAAGGCTATGCATCGGCGGTTGCCCGATTATCTCCAACCCGGACTCAAGGTAGTCTTCGTGGGCTTCAATCCTGGCGAACGCTCCGCCCGCATCGGTCACTACTACGCAGGAAGAGGCAACCAATTCTGGAATCTGCTGTATGAGTCGGGCTTGGTGCGGCAACGGCTGCGGCCGGAGGATGACCATCGCATCCTCGAGTTCGGATTGGGACTCACGGACGTCGTCAAACGCTGGTCTCGCTCAAGCAGCTCCTTGCGCGCCATCGATTATAAGAAGGGCATTCCACGGCTATTGGCCAAGTTGCGTCAGGTGCAGCCGCGGGCGGTGGCCTTCAATGGCAAGCTGGCCTACGAGAAGGTGGCCGCAGCCCCCGTTCAGTTAGGACTGCAGCGCGAGAAGTTGGAAGGAGCGCTGGTCTTCGTCCTGCCGTCGACGAGCGGGCGGAATGGCAGGTTGACCCGCGCGGCAAAGCTCAGGTATTTCCGCCGTCTCGCTCAATGGGTGAGGAAGAATGGCTGACGAACGCGTCCTATTTACGCAGGACGGGCCGGTGGCGATGCTGGTGCTCAATCGTCCCGAGAAGTTGAACGCCGCTGACGACGGCATGCGAGAGGGACTGAGCATAGCTCTGGAGACCGTGCAGCGAGACCCATCTATTCGCGCCGTGGTTATCACCGGCGCCGGACGTGGATTCTGCGCCGGTGGCGACATCCAGAAGATGGTGGAGCTGAAGAACGATCATCAGTCGGTCACCTTCCGAGGCTATCTCGAGAGCGGACACGATTTGGTGCGGAAAATCCGCCAACTGCCGAAACCTGTTCTAGCTTCCGTCAACGGACCGGCGGCCGGAGCGGGCATGAACCTCGCGCTGGCTTGCGACCTGCGCATCGCCTCGGAGCAGGCTACTTTCACCCAGGCCTTCGTGCGCATCGGCCTTCATCCCGATTGGGGAGGCACGTTTTTTCTGCCCCGCCTGATCGGCATCGGGCGGGCTGTGGAGATGTTTGTATTGGGCGAGCCTATCAACGCTGCCGAAGCATATCGACTCGGGCTGGTTAACTCCGTCGTTCCGCACGACCAGCTCGCAGCCGAGACCCGCAAGCTGGCTACGCGTCTGGCGGAAGCCGCACCCTTGCCTCTGGCTTTGCTGAAGCACGCTCTGTACGAGCGCCTGGAGACCCAACTGGATCTCATGATGGAGTTCGAGGTCGACGCGCAAACCAAGTGTTTCGAGTCGGCAGATTTCGCCGAAGGCTTACAGGCCTTTCTGGAGAAGCGGAAGCCGAATTTCAAAGGGATATAGGCATTGGGTGAGTAAGTCATTGAGCCAATAAATCATTGGTCGGGCTGGCGCAAACCTAAAGGTTGTTGAAAAAGCCTCCGATCAGGGTCATCCCGAGCAAAGCGAGGGATCTGCTTTTCTTCTGTTTTCAATGCGATAAAGCAGATGCAACTGGGCGATTTCCATGGCTCGGCATAAGAGGAGAACGGTATGCTGAAACTGACCAACTTCGACGACTGGATTGATTACTTTTACGGCTGGCAAAAGGACATCGGGCTCGACGCACCCGAATTCCGGGAGTACAAGTTCGAAGCCAAGTATGGCCAACTGCCCCACAACGAGATTGAGTTCGGCGATTATAAGGGGCAACTCCGCTGGAAGACGGTGATGCACATACCCGATCAGCGCGTCCGCGATGCGGCCTTGAACTTGATTGTATACCAGGGCGACACCGAGTTTGCCTCAGTGGAACAGCAGCGACACCTGTTTGAGACGGCGCCCAGCCGTTACGACTACCTCAGCTTGGTGCGGGTGATGACCGAGGAAATGCGCCACGGCTGGCAAATGAGCCACCTGCTCGTCACCCAGTTCGGTCGTTCAGGGAAGATCGAGGCGCAGAAACTGCTCGAGCGGCGCGCCTTCACCGACGACCGGCTGCTAGGGGCGTTTAACGAGATCGTTAGCGACTGGCTGGATTTCTACACCTACACGCACTTCGTCGACCGCGACGGAAAATTCCAACTGACCATGCTCTCGTATTCCGGCTTTCAGCCCCTGGCTGAGAGCATGCTTCCTATGTTGAAGGAAGAGTCTTTCCACCTCGGCACGGGCAACAACGGCTTGCGTCGCATCCTCCAGGCCGGAAGGATTCCCACGCCCGTGATCCAGCGGTACTTCAACAAGTGGCTGCCCACTTCGTTTGACCTTTTCGGTACCGACCACTCTTCTTCCGCCCAGTGGGCTTACGTGTGGGGCTTAAAGGGACGATACAATGAGCGGGACGCCGGTGAACAGGCGGACAAAGAGCACCTCAACGAGGCCTCGCGCGAACTCTACCGTCAGGAAGTCCAGAAGCTGACCGATCTGCTCAACAAGCTCGTGCCCGAGGACCAGCCGAAGCTCCAGGTGCCGGACCTCAAGTTTAATCGCAAGATCGGTCAGCACGCCGGCAAGTTTTGTACGACAGAAGGCGCGGAGCTGACCGCCGAGGAATACGAAAAATATTTGCCTGCTGTGGTTCCGACCGAGGCGGACAAGGAGTTCCTGCGTTCCGTGATGAAGGAGGAGGGCTGGATCATGCCGAAGAAGGAAACGGAGTTCGAGCCGTCCGAAGGGGCGCGACGCAGGTGATCTTGGGCTTGCCACTTTGGATTTTCGGTTTGGGTAACGTCTAGGAAGTCCTCACGCGTCCGCGGCGGCGGGCCTCCCTCTCCCAAACGGGAGAGGGCTATTCTCCAAAACTCCAGCCCTCTTCCTGCGGGAGAGGTGACACGAAGCCGCCGGTTAGGGTTTCTGTATCTCGGTGACGAAGGTTAGCGAGGGAAATGACGAAAGAAGATTGGATTCGGCTGACCGGCCTTATTGCCGAGCCTCCTCCAGGCAGCAAGCTTGCTGCGGCAAAAGAATATGGCATTGATCTCACGCTGCTTGTCGAAAGCCTTAAGTTGACGCCCACTGAGCGGCTGCGCCAGCTTGCTAATGCCCAGCCTTTGATGGAGGAGCTGCGGTGCGCGCGAAAGGCCTTACGACGTGAATGACTTCGAGCGCAGCCTCGGGGCGCTGCTGGATAGCGAAGTCGAATTCGTCGTCATCGGCGGTGTGGCGATGTACGCACACGGGTCTGCGCACTTAACGAGAGACCTCGACATCTGCTACGAACGGAGCCATGAAAACATCGAGCGGCTTGCCACAGCCTTATCGCCTTACCATCCCCGGCTGCGCGGAGTGCCCGAGGACGTGCCTTTCCACCTTGACGCGTCGACCATCACGAAGGGGATGAACTTCACCCTAACGACCGATCTGGGAGACCTCGACTTGATCGGCGAGGTCGTCGGGTTGGGGCAGTACTCACCAGTGCGAGCTGCGTCGATTACCCTCGATCTGTTCGGCAGATCCTGCAGGGTACTTTCGCTTGAGGGTCTAATACAGGCAAAACGCGCTACGGGCCGGAGCCGAGACGCGGCTGCTCTTCGGGAGCTTGAAGCCTTGCGCGAGCTTGCCTGCCAGATCACCGAGGGGTGCTCCAGCTCTTCGGAGGAAACAGCCGCATCCCCCGCGCGTGTCCTGACAGAGCGGAGCGGCCCGGTCGCGCGTTTGGTGATTAACCGGCCTCCGCTTAACATTCTCGATATCGACACCATCCGCGAGCTGAATTCCAGGCTCGCTGATGCCCTTAAGCGCCAAGGCGTCCGCCTGGTGGAGATTCGAGGCGCAGGTGAGAAGGCATTCTCTGCCGGAGTGGACGTGCGCGATCACTTGCCGGATCGGGCGCCGGAAATGTTGCGTGAGTTCCACTCCCTCATTCGAGCCGTGCTCTACGCTCCTTGCCCTGTGCTTGCGGTTGTGCGGGGCCACTGTTTGGGCGGGGGCATGGAGCTGGCCATGTCCTGCGATTTCATCATCGCTTCAGACGACGGTCGGTTTGCCCAGCCGGAAGTCAAGGTCGGCGCTTTTCCACCCGTTGCGGCAGTGCTGCTGTCGAAGCTTATTCCCGAGAAGAAGGCGCTCGAGTTGATTCTGACTGGTGAACCGATTGCTGCGGAACAAGCGCAGCAGTTGGGCTTGGTGAACCGCGTGGTGAGCTCTGCGGAACTCGAAGACGAAGTTGCCAGTTTCTCAGGCTTGTTGCTGGCCCAGAGCGCGCAGGTTACGATGCTGGCGCGCAAGGCTGCCCGGCTTGCGCCGCTGGCGGCGCTTGAAAACCAACTGCGCGAATCTGAGAGAATGTATCTTGAACATCTACTGTCGACCGCAGACGCCTCGGAAGGCTTGCGAGCCTTCCTCGAGAAGCGGCCTCCCGTATGGAACAAATAGAGTCTCGGGCATCAACGGAGGCCCACCGCCGGGCGTGAAAACCAACTGACCACGCTTCGACTGCGCTCAGCGCCCTGAGCCTGCCGAAGAGCAGCCTCGCTCGCCGCGGCGACCGAGGGCGGCGACTCCGCAGTCGCGGGTGAGCCGGGTCAGTGGCCAGGCCGCGATTTTCAAAGCGGTCCCGGAGCAAAGGAGCAGATCGGCGATGAATAATGTGATGGAGATTGAACCTCAGGCGCTGGCCGAGATGATAAACAGCCATGAAAAGAAGCCGTTTCTCATCGACTGCCGCGAGCCCTGGGAATATGAGATCGCCCGGATCGAAGGGGCCACGCTGATACCCATGCGGCAGGTTCCTCAAAGCCTGGAACTCATACCCAGGAACGCCACCGTCGTGGTCTACTGCCATCACGGAATGCGCAGCCTGAACGTGGTGGGCTGGCTCCGGCAGCAGGCGATCGAGGCACAGAGTCTAAGGGGCGGTATCGATTGCTGGTCGTTGGACATTGATCCGACGGTCCCCCGCTACTGAAGGGAGCGCCTGGATGGCACGACAGCCTTCGCCACGTTGTGGACGTGCTATAAAGCTGCGGGTGAAAGAATGAAAGAACGAGTCCTAAAGGGACCTGGCTTCCGAAGCTCGACCAGCACGTCCGATTGGCCGACCTCGTTTTGGCACAACGAGTCGTCTGCTGACAGGTTCATCGATCTGCTGACACACCATTTCCGACTGCTAGGAGATGCTCCGTACGCTGGCCCCCGGCGCGACGAGTTGCGGCCGGCCGACAGGAGCTTTCCCGTGGGCGAGTACCTGATACTCTATCGCGTCGCGGAGCCCGGTGTGTGCATCATGCACGTGGTGCCCGGCCGGCGCAATCTTGAAGCCTTAGTCGGTCATTGAGTTTCGCGCCAAACACCAGTGAGGACTGTTTGCAGAAAGAAAAAGTCCGGCTACACGTCAATGGAAGAGTGTACGAGCTGGAGATCGACCCGAACCGATTGCTGCTCGAGGTCCTCCGTCAGGACCTGGGCCTGACTGGCACCAAGCGCGGCTGCGACGATTCGAGCTGTGGCGCCTGCACCGTGCTCGTAGACGGCGAACCCCAGATGTCCTGCCTGATGCTCGCCGTATCGTACCAGGAGCCCGAGATCACCACCATCGAGGGTGTTGCGGACGGGTGCGAACTTGATGCCCTGCAGCGCGGCTTTTGCGTGGAAGGCGGCGCGCAGTGCGGCTATTGCACGCCGGGCATGATCCTGACCGCCAAATACCTATTGGCTCGCAATCCTGACCCTAGCGACCAGGAAATCAACGAGGCACTTTCCGGCAACCTGTGCCGCTGTACCGGCTACATACAGATTCTCGCCTCGGTGCGCAAGGCCATCGAACTGCTGCGCCAGGAGCAGCCGCAGGAGGTGGAACGATGAGTTCTTTTCCTCAGCCTTCTGTGATCGGGGCGCGGACTCCCATGGTGGACAGCGTGGACAAAGTCACCGGCGCCGGCAAGTATGCCGATGACTTGACACTCCCAGGTATGCTGGTGGGCAAGATCCTGCACAGCCCGCATGCCCATGCGCGCATACGCTCGATTGACACATCGGCCGCTGAAGCGCTAACCGGGGTCAAAGCCGTGGTCACCGGGCGCGAGACGCCAGTCAAGTACGGTATTCTGCCTGTCGGTCATGATGAAACCATCTTCGCCGTTGACAAGGTGCGCTACATCGGAGACAACGTGGCCGGAGTGGCAGCCACGAGTGAAGCGATCGCCGAAGAGGCCCTGCGGCTGATCCGGGTGGACTACGAGACCCTGCCCGCACACTTCGATCCCGAGCAGTCAATGCGAGCCGAAGACTATCTCATCCATGAGGGGCGACCGCATAACATCGAGCGCGAGTACCACCATCATTTCGGCAACGTTGAGGAAGGATTCGAGGCGGCGGACTACATCCGCGAGGACCGCTTTGACTGCGCCGAAGTCACCCATGCCGCGCTCGAACCGCACTCGACGCTGGCCAAGTTCGATCCGGACGGCAAGCTGACGGTGTGGTCGTCCACCCAGGTCCCTTATTACCTGATGAAGACGCTCTCCTCCACTTTGCAGATGGCGGAAGAAAACGTGCGTGTCATCAAGCCTCTTATCGGCGGCGGGTTCGGGGGCAAGAGTGAAGTGATACCGCTGGAACTGGCGGCAGCGGTGCTCGCACGCAAGGCGGGAGGGCCCGTGAAAGTCACTTACACCCGCGAAGAGGTCTTTTACGCCCACCGTGGCCGACCGAGGCAAATCGTCGAACTAAAGACGGGAGTCACTCGCCAAGGCGAACTGACGGCGGTGGAGGTGCGCGTCATCCAGGATGGCGGCGCCTACTGCGGGTACGGTGTGGTCACCATCCTTTATTCCGGGCAACTGCTCAACGCCATGTACGATATCCCCAACGTCAAGTTCGACGGCTACCGCGTCCTGACCAACAAGCCGGCCTGTGGTGCCATGCGCGGTCACGGTACAGTGAACACACGCTTTGCCTTCGAGCAGCAACTCAACAGAATCGCCGCTGTGTTGGGCATTGACCCGGTTGAAATCCGCCGCCGTAACTTCCTGAAGCCGCCTTGCCGGACTGTGAATGATCTGCGCGTGCTGAGCTATGGCTACCCGGAGTGCATTGAGCGGGTCTGCGATCGATCCGGCTGGAAGCACAAGTACGGGAGACTCCCTTACGGCAAAGGTATCGGCATCGCCGGCAGCCACTATGTGAGTGGCGCTGCGAATCCCATCATCCGCTCGATGATGCCGCATACCACCGTGAACCTAACCATTGACAGCGACGGCGCCGTGACCATCTTCAGCGGGGCGGCGGAAATTGGTCAGGGTTCAGACACCATGCAGGTGCAAATCGTAGCCGCAGAACTGGGTCTCGCCATGGAACAGGTCAAAATCATCGCCGCCGACACGGGGCGAACTCCGGTTGATCTTGGAAGCTACTCGAGCCGCGTCACCTTTATGGCCGGCAACGCCGCGTTGGCCGCCGCACGCGAAGGAAAGAGACGGATTCTTGCTGCCGCCGCCGAGAAACTTGCTTGTAGCCCCGACAACCTGGCGTTGGAGAAGGGAGGCGTTTATTACCGCGCAGATTGCCGCTTGGCGCTGAGTTTTCAAGATGCGGTGCGACTCGCCGTGGGGCGAGACGGCACGCTTCAGGCTGCCGGGACTTACACAACTCCGCCCGACTCGCAGGGAGGCAAATTCAAGGGCGCCGGCGTCGGCCCGTCACCTGCTTACAGTTACAGCGCCCAGGTTGCCGAAGTCACGGTTGACAGCGAGAGCGGCCAGGTGAGCGTAGACCGCATCATCGCCGCACACGATTGCGGGAAGGCGCTGAATCCGCTTGCGGTGGAGGGACAGGTCCAAGGCTCAGTCTGGATGGGCCTGGGGCAGGCAGTGCAGGAAGAGATGATCTGGCAAAACGGCCGGCTAATGAATCCGGGGCTGCTCGAGTATCGCAGCCCCTCCACCTTGGAGTCACCGCCGATTGAAACCATCCTCGTGGAGTCGAACGACCCGGAAGGACCGTTCGGCGCCAAGGAAGCGGGCGAGGGTTCCCTCGCCGCAACTATCCCTGCGGTAACTCACGCCATATACGACGCAGTTGGCGTGTGGATCGATACGCTGCCCGTTACGCCGGAGAAGGTTCTGAAGGCGTTAGAGGAAAAGAGGAGATCGTGTGAGCTTACCTCCCTTTGAAGTTTTGCGGCCGTGGAACCTTGACGCAGCAGTAGCAACCCTGGGGCGCTTCGGCCTTGACGTTAAACCGGTAGCCGGAGGCACGGACTTGATCCCTAGTATGAACCAGGGACTTTTTGCACCCAAGATTCTACTCGACCTCAAAGGACTACGCGACCTGCGCTTTATCCGCTTTGATCCCGAACGAGGGCTCACAGTGGGCGCTGTGACCACCATCTCAGCCCTCACCGATTCGCCGGTGATCGCTCGGCATTTCCCTGTTTTGCATGCCGCTGCCAGAAACGTCGCCAGCCCCCTGCTGCGCAATATGGGGACAGTGGGCGGGAACCTGTGCCTTGACACGCGCTGCCTCTACTATAACCAGTCTGCGTTCTGGCGCCAATCGCTGGGCGGTTGCATCAAGAATGAAGGCACCATTTGCCACGTTGCCCCCGCGAGCGATAAGTGCTGGGCAGCTTTCTCCGGCGACGTGGCCCCCGCCCTGCTCGTTCTCGGCGCCAGCGTGCGTCTCGCGAGCCCAAGAGGATGGCGTGAAGTCGCTCTCGCCGATTTCTATGCGAACGACGGCCTCGTCCACATCAACAAAACACACGATGAGATTGTTACCAGCGTCCATGTTCCGGCAGCGAGCGCCGGCTGGAGTGGCGCCTACAGGAAACTCCGCATCCGGCACTCCATCGACTATCCACTGGCCGGAGTAGCCGTCGCCATGCAAAGGAACCGGGACGGAACTTGCGTTCAAGCTCGAGTGGCCCTCACGGCCGTCAATCCGGCACCGAAGTTGGTGAAGGGTGCCAAGGCGCTGGCCGGAAAGCGATACGACCAGGCGCTGGTCGAAGAGGTCGCCGCTGACGCCACCCGAACCGGCAAGCCGTTGCGCACCTCCGCCTCGACCATGGAGTATCGCCGCCACATGGTCCGCGTGTTTGTACGGCGGGCGCTCCAAGAGGTCTGGCTGAATTCGACCTGGACCAGGCCAGGCGACAACTGAGAAAGAAAATCAAAAGGGCATCATTGTAGTAGCGTGAGGAGCGATGCAACCCAAAATCCAATTCTTGAAGGATGACATCACCGATATGGCGGCGGATGCCATCGTAAACGCGGCTAACACTGACCTGATGTTGGGTGCGGGCGTCGCCGGCGCCATCCGCCGCAAGGGCGGACCGCACATCCAGGAAGAGTGTGACCGCCTGGGACCTGTCGCTCTGGGCGCTGCGGCCGTCACCACGGGTGGCAACCTGAAGGCCCTCTACGTTATTCACGCCGCCAGTATGACACTTGGCGGACGCACAACGGCCAACTCGCTGCGGCTCGCGACACGCAACACTCTGGAGCGTGCCGAAGAGAAGGCTCTGAAGAGCATCGCTTTTCCGGCCATCGGCACAGGCGTTGCGGGTTTCCCCGTCGAGGAATGCGCGCGCATCATGATTGCCGAAGTTCTCGACCACCTGAAAACGCGTACCAGCCTGGAGAAGGTCTACTTCGTCCTTTACGACGACGCCGCTTTGCAGATCTTTGAAGACACCTACAAGCAGTTGGCAGCCAGGCCGGCCGAGGTGTAGCGCGCCGAACTTTCAGTCGGCATCTTGATGATACCAACGCACATCCGGGGTGGCGCAGACCTTTAGGTCTGCGCCGCCAACCCTGTATTGCGTCCGGGATCAAGCTTCCACAACACTGCCAAGAGCACTATCGAGCAAGCTGAAAGCGTGGCTCCTGCTCTCAACCCGCGCTGCCGGTAATAGAAGCGAATCACATGCGTGCCGCTACCTGCCTTGACGGCCCGGAAGATGTGATTAGCGCGCAGAATGGAGGCTTCGCGGTTGTCGAGCCTGGCATGCCAGTTCGGGTCGTAACGGTCGAGGAGCACTACGTAGCCCGGATGTGTGAGCTCAGCCCCAAGCGTCACCTCGTCGGCCTCATAGTCAACGATCCACACTCGGCCCGCAGTCGCTGTGCCGGCTTGCCTGCTTCGAAAATGGCCCGGTTGAACCCCCTCGCCCGGCTTACTACGCTCGCCACCCTCTCCCCCAGGGGGGGCGAGGGCTGTAGTTCGGTTGTCTTCACGTCCCTCTGAAGCTTCTGAGTCCGGATTGATGTAAACGTACTCTTGAGGGTCGAAGTCCGGATCGGACAGTCGCGAAAGCGCCTCGAAGGGGCTGGACGAATGAAGCGCGTTCTCAGCCAGGTACGTTCGCGGCGTGTAGCAGCGCGTTTCATAAAGGACACTCGGCTGAGGCGAGCCGTTGAATACGGCTCCAACCTCGTTGACAGCGGCGCTGGCCAGGTGGGCGCGGATTAGGTACTTAACGTTGGATCGCCCTAGCAGGCAGTCGTGATGAGCAAGATCCTGACTTCGGCGAAGCAAGAAGACCCAGAATTCAACAAACGAAATGGGCAACGACTTGTCGAGGTCGATGTTTTGAATTGCATCAACCTTGGCCAGCATCGAACCATGCGAGAGGGTCAGACGGCCCCTGAAGCCTGCCTGCGCCAGCGTGGAAAGGCCCGCGGCTTCGGGTATGGAGTCAAGGTTGATAAAGTTCCCCAACGTGGATGTTTCGGGGGGATAGAACGGATCGCGCTGAATGTAAGCAAATCGATACGGTCCGGAACCATGTTCCACTCGATCCAGGACCGGCGGACGGTACGTATAGAAGCTTTTCGACACGGTGGGATTCACCGAGTAGTTTGTCAGCACCAGTTCGAGCATTCCCGCGCCCACGACGACAGGAAGCCCCAGCCCTGTCCAGGCCTTGCCACGGCCCATTGCCACGAGCCAAGCAATGGCCGCCAGAGCAAACCCCACCAGGCCCGGAACATGCAGTCGCAGCATTTCTAGGAAATAGGTGGATGCAGCCGCCACTTCCTGAGAAGTCAAAGGGTGCAAGGGATCTGGGAACTTGGATCTAGCCTGCACAAAAGCCCGGGCCGCCACCGCCGTAGTCGGGCCGGGTGCGACCCATGCTGCCATCCAGACCATCATCGCCATCGCGAGGATGCATCCACAGGGCAGCAGGACGCGCAGGCGCCGTCGCCTTGCCACTTGCCCGTGCGCGCGAAGGGCGTCAACACCCCATCCGGCCAGGACCGCCACGAGGAACACGAAGAAAACCAGCAACTTCACCGGGGAACGGACAAGGCGTAGCGGGGGTACCAGCCAGTAGGCCATAAGAAACAGCGGTGTGACGCGCCCCATGGAAAGCAACAGGAACACAATGCAAGCGCCGGCCACCACGTTACGTCGCCGGTCGCGGCCCCATGCCCAGCCAACGAGGCCCAGGAAAAGGGGCACGAAGCCGAGAAATACACTGGGGAAATACGGTCTGTTGGATGTGCCCACCGCCTCGGTCCAGGCTGTTGAGTTCTCGAGTGATGAGCCGTAGAAATTCGGCAGCACAATCTCTAGCAGAGACAGAGGATGGAAAGACCAGAAGGCGGTCTCGCCGAACGACATACCGTGTCCGCCTCGAACAGAGTTACGAAGAAGCTGCGACGAAGGCTGCAGCAGGATTGCGGAGAGGCCCAGAGCGAGGCACCCCACGACCACAAATCTGAGCAAGAGCCTCGCGCAGGCGGAACGGCGAGGCGGCGGCGACTGGACGAGCCAGTGTACGCCGTAGACCGCGCTCAGGCTAACCGTGGCGAGGAGAGTGAACGGTTCGCCCCCTAGAAACTGCAGGGCATACACACACGAAAGTAAAAGCCAAGGCCGCCAGGACCGGCTCTCGAGTGCGACGTCCGTGAGAAGCAGTGCCCAGGGAATCCATGCGGCGCAGGCGACGTGGTTATAGAAGCTGCCTAGCGAGAGCACCGGCCCACTGAAGACAAAGAAAAGAGCCGCCGTCAAAGCGCCGGCCCGGCTTTGATGCCATCGCCGGCCGAGCCAGTACACTCCGATCGCTCCCAGAATAAAGTGGAACACGTAATGCATCGTATAAGCGAAGTCCACCGGCAGCAGAACGATGGCCAGGGTGGAAGGGTAGAAGAACAGAAAGTTGGGATTGGCCAGCAGCTCTTGTCCGAAGTTAACGTAAGGATTCCAGTAAGGCAGGTGCCCCTGGCGGGAGAGTTCGTGTATAAAGCGGGCGGTGGGATAAGTGTAATTGAATATGTCGCGGTAGAAGAACATGGCGTGCGTAAAGCACACCCTCCAGAACAACGCCACTACACAGGCGGCAAGAAACGACATGCCGAGAATGTCCTGCTTCTCGACCGAGGGTGCGCCTGGGTCAGCAGTAGGCGGCTGGGACGATGTTTCACTAGGCCATAGTTTTTCACCCCTTCGTGCTGAAAGCACACCGGAGTCAGATTCCCAGTCTTCGCTCGCGTTTGCTCCCATTGAGACGCCCGCCCTGACGCCAACCGTCCCGATGCTGGCCGTCGTATACATATAGTACATAACTTTCTATTTTCTGCCAAGACGTGCTCTTCAAAGATGACGGTCATCTTACCAGTGAGCAGCAGCCTTTGCTTCAGCCAGTCTTTCGGGAACATGTTCCCACCGCGACTTTGTCAAGCCCTGCGTCGGTCTCGATTTTGCCTGCCAAGCGCTACCGCTTCTTCTTCGTTTGTTTCGTTTCCCGTTCGGGCTTGGAAGCTTGCTGCAGATTCGTTAGCCTGATCACGGCCGCAGAGGCCGTGTAGCGGACGACGTCCTTATCGTCGGACATCGCGCCCTGAATGTTTTTCAGCAGCGCCGGATCACCCCTCTTGGCAATAGCCTGCAGGGCGCCCACACGTACCACCCAGCTCTTGTCGGAGACAGCTTGGACGAGGGCCTTGGTAGTTTGTGGGTCGGGATCTTTGGCAAGAGCGTTGGCCGCAGCAGCCCGCACGGGCGAAACATCGTCCTTGGTGAGGGCATTGAAGGCGAAGAGCCCGACACCCCCAAAAGGGACAAAGCCGACGCCCATCTCGGCGAGATTCTTCGGATTCTGCAAGCCCTGCAACTGGGAGGCTACCAGGCCCTGCCCCGTCTTTTGCTGCCCCGTCAGTACAGCATAGAAAACCTCGTAGGCCGGCGGGTCATCCTTGAGCTGGACGAGTGATCGAGCCGCCGCCAGTATTACCTTTGGCTCTTTATCTGACAGAGCCTTGCGCAGCTTGGCGATGGACCCCGTGGCGTCCATTTCTCCGAGGGCTGTGGCTGCTGCCGCCCGCACGTCTCCCTTTTCGTCCTCAAGGGCCTTTTCCGCCATTGCCGCGGCCTTGGGATCGCGCGTGATGAGGCCCAGCACCCGCGCGGCGCTGGCACGCTTGTCCGCACTCTTGTTACTCGTAGCGTCTTGCAGAATACTCCACGCCGTCTGGGCCGGTGTCTCCACCGACCAAAGCGAACTTCCGGTCAGCGTGATCGCGGCCACAGCCAGCGTCTTCAACTTTTTGGTCCTCATCTCTTCTCCTTTTGTCCCAGTCGGTCTTGACGGCAGATCTCGAGGGCTTGCGCCTTCTAAGTCCCTGTGTGAAAACCCCAGTTTGCCTTTCGCAGAGGCTGGCTTCAACCGGGCGTCTTTTCGAAAAAGTGTGCCCCGCCGAAAGGCCGCCGCTAAGAAAGCGGCAGGAGGATGGGTCTTCACACAGACTCCTCTAGCCCCCGTCTAGCATAGCTCAGCCGAGTGGAAAGCCAAGGGGGGCAAACCAATAATAATGAAAATGCTGAGCCCATCTGGTATATCTGCTAGGTCAGTCTAGCGGCGACGAACCACAATATGTTAAAGCAGGTCCTTAGTCCAGAATCCAAACTCCACACTCCAGAGTCGCTTGGCTTTCGGATGCCGGCGGAATGGGAGCCTCACGAGGCCACCTGGATCGGCTGGCCGCACAACCGCACCGACTGGCCCGGCAAGTTCACTCCTATCCCTTGGGTCTATGGCGAGATCGCGCGCAAGCTAGTGCCCCGGGAGATCGTCCGCGTTTTGGTGAATAACCGGCAGCATAAGGCGCGGGCGCGCCGCGTGCTGGGGCGCGTAGGCGTGGATCTGAGAAGGGTAGAATTCTTCCAGTTTCCGACCAATCGTGGATGGACGCGCGACTTCGGTCCGATTTTCGTGCGCCGCGGACCGGCGGCACCCGGCGGTGTCCCCGGACTCGAAGCGAGCATGACGAAGCGAAACCGCGATGGGCACCCGCCCCGAGTGGCGGTGCAGCAGCAAATTGCAAGCTCAGAGCTTGCCATCGTTCGCTTTCGGTTCAATGCTTGGGCGAAGTATCCCGATTGGCAGATGGACGATAAGGTGCCGGACCGTGTGGCAGAGGCGCTGCGATGTCCGCTCCTTCCCGCGCGCGTAGGCCACCATGATTTCGTGTTGGAAGGAGGCAGCGTCGATGTGAACGGTCGCGGCACGTTGATCACCACCGAGGAGTGCTTGCTCGACTCGAAAGTGCAAGTCCGCAACCGCGGGCTCGGGCGGCAGCAGATCGAGAGCGCGCTGAAAGCGAATCTGGGGGTGAGCAATGTGCTCTGGTTGGGATGCGGCATCGCCGGCGATGACACGCATGGCCACGTCGATGACGTCTGTCGGTTTGTTAGCGCGGGCACCGTGCTACTGTGTGAGGAAAACGATTCGCGCGACGCGAACTACGTGCCCCTCGCAGAGAATCGCGAGCGACTACAAGGCATGAGGCTGGAGAACGGGTCGAGGATCGAGGTCATAGCCTTGCCCATGCCCGCCCCGCTCTACGTAGATGGGCAGCGGCTCCCGGCAAGTTACGCCAATTTCTACATCGCTAATGCTGCCGTGCTTGTGCCAACCTTCAACGACCTTAATGACCGGACAGCGCTTGGCATTCTGGGGGAGCTTTTCCGGGACCGGCCTGTCGTTGGCATCCACGCCGTCGACCTGGTGTGGGGACTCGGGACGCTGCACTGCCTTACGCAGCAGCAACCTTCGACAAGCAAGATGTCGTAGGCTAAACCGGGATTGATTAATAGAGGGGGAAGCTATCTTCCCCCTCCAAGCGTCGGGTGTTGGGTCTAATTTGCGAGCGACGCGCCGCACGCTTCCAGTCTCGGTTTTGAAAGCTACAGCGTGTGCCCGACATCTGGCAAGGCACGTCTTATTCCAAATCAACGTTTCGCTAAAAAGGAGGGCGAAGGCACGATCAAGTCCTTATTTGTCAATATACAGCTCAGCGCAACCCTCGGGCCGAGCGGCCCGCGGGAGCGTGGGAGGGCCTACCGATTTCTATATTCGGAAGGCAAGAATACAGATTCCTGCAGGAGAGGGCCACTTAGTCGGTGATGCCAGGGCCGAGCCTCTGCTTTGGCGCCGCTAGCAAACGGGTGCCCGGTGTTCGTGCCCGGTGGTGCCGGCAAGAAACTGCTTGACGCCGGCTTTCCGATCGTGCTAAGATGTCTACTTTTGTCGGAGGAGCCAAACGAAAACCGTGGAGGTTCTTAGTCATGTGGGAGAAGCCCGCTTACGAGATCGTTGAAACCTGCTGTGAGATTTCTGCCTACGTTTACACCAAGTAGCGCCTCGTGGGCCTGGAGCCTGCTGCCCGGCAGTCGCTCCCGCAGCAGTGAGAGTCATCCTTGCGCTTGCGAGTCCTAGGGAGCGCTGCAGGTGGTGGTTATCCTCAATGGAATTGCGCCTGCCGCTTGTGCCAGCGTGTTCGGCTGGCCGAACTGAACTTCCGCTCCAGAAGGCACGCTTGTTTGTCTGTGAGTGCTACTGGCAAGCATTGGTACCTGCTGAACGCCACACCGGATGTCCGCTTTCAGATTGAGTCTTTCCCCGAGCTTCATCCCGGACCCAGGCTGCGCGAGACGCCGCTGCGCGGCGTTTTGCTCACCGATGCCGAACTGGATCACACCCTGGGACTGCTGATCCTGCGTGAAGGAACAAGCCTTGAAGTCCGGGCCACGACTACGGTTCTGGCCGCGCTGGCAGGAGCTTTCCCTGTTCGTCAGATTCTCCGTTCCTATGCGTCGTTTCGCTGGCGGGAGGTAAAGCCAGGCGAAGCCTTTCTGTTGGATGAAGACAGGCTTCGAGTGGAGGGGTTCCGCCTGGGCGCTAAACAACCGCGGTACATCACGAGCTCGAAGATGGACGGCGACTGGGTGATCGGTTACAGGTTCACAGACCTCGCGAGCGGCGGTGTAGCTGTTTATGCGCCGGCCATCGAGGCCTGGACGAACGAACTCGACGCTCATTTATCGGGTGTGCGCTGCGCCTTCATCGACGGCACTTTCTGGACCGATGACGAAATGATTCAGGTAGGCGCGAGCCAGCTGACGGCGCGCCAAATGGGTCATTTGCAGATCAGTGGCGCCGGAGGAAGCGCCGAACGCCTCGCGACCTTGCCCATATCGCGCAAGGTCTACCTGCACATCAACAACACCAACCCTTTACTGGATGACGAATCCTCTGAGAGCCGCCTGTTAGCCGGCATGGGAATCGAGGTCGGCCGCGACAACATGGAAGTGGAGGTTTGAGTTGGCGGAACTCTGGTCACGAGAAGAATTCATCTGTTGTCTTCGAGCCGTTGGCGATCAGAAATACCACGATAAACACCCCTTCCACATCCGCATGCACCAAGGTGCGCTCAGCGCCGACGAGCTTCGCGGCTGGATCCTAAACAGGTTCTACTATCAAAAGAACATTCCCGTTAAAGACGCACTGATCCTCTCCAAGCTACCCACCCGTGAGGATCGCCGCCAATGGCTGCAGAGGATTATCGACCACGACGGTCGTCAAGGGGACGAAGGCGGGATCGAGGCTTGGCTGCGCCTTGGAGAAGCGGCAGGACTCACCCGCGAGCAGATGCTTAATGAGGAAAACATCCTGCCCGGCGCCCGCTTTGCTGTGGATGCCTACGTGAATTTCTGCCGTCTGATGCCCTGGCGTCAGGCCGTGGCCTCCTCGCTGACGGAGTTGTTTGCACCCGAATTGGTAGGGAGGCGCATCGGAGTAATCGAACAGCATTATCCCTGGGTGAAGCGCACAGGTTTGGAGTACTTTCGGCGTCGGTTGGAGCAGGCTCCTCGCGACGTCCAGCACGCACTGGAGTTGTTGGTAAGATCGGCGTGCAGCCGCGAGGACCAGGAAAAAGCAGTTGCGGCGCTTCGCTTCAAATGCGACGTGCTTTGGGCGCTGCTCGATGCCGTTGAGGACGCTTACACGAGGCAGGGAGCCGCGTGCCCGACCCACTGAGCTTGGAATCCCGGCCGTCACTCGCGCGCAAGGCCAGGCTGCGGTACGAGGAGGTCCGGCAAACTGACCTATTGCTGTTGCCCGAGCGCGTGGTGAAACTCAATCCCACCGGCGCCGCTATTCTCCGCCTCTGCGACGGCCACCGTACGGTGCGGGAGATCGTCGAAGAGCTGGAATCGCGGTTCGGACAAGCCGGCCTGGAAAACGATGTGTTCGAGTTTCTTCGCAATGTCTCCGCGCAAGGATGGGTGGAGACCCGGTAGTTCTCCTTCAGTCGCGCATCGTCCTCGGTTGCGATACTCGCCCAGCCCAAGGGCGGACATGAGAAAAGCTCACCAAGAAGCAAGACGCCTGCCAGGCGCTCAAGATACCGCTAGCGCGACCTATTGACGCATGTGCATCGACCATGCATACTGATGCATATGAGGACGACACTCATTATTGATCAGGAGTTGCTCGAGCGCGCCAGGCAGCTTACGGGCATCCAGGAGAAGACCGCTTTAGTCCGCGCCGGCCTGGAGGCCTTGATTGCCCAGGAGGCCGCGAAACGTCTGGCCGCGCTTGGCGGCGCGGAGCCCGGGCTGCGCGCCGTTCCCAGACGGCGACGACCCGGAACTGCGCGATGATTCTTGTTGATACTTCCGTCTGGGTTGATCATTTTCGAGCTGGGAATCCGGCACTCAGCGAGGTCCTTGGTGGAGCTCTGGTGTTGACCCACCCGTTTGTGATTGGTGAACTGGCCTGCGGCAATCTAAGGAATAGGACGCGGATTCTGGCCGACCTCAACGCGCTCCCACTTGCCGTGTCGGCGACGCATGAAGAGGTGCTAGGACTCATCGAGCAGCGCGAACTTTGGGGGCGCGGGATTGGCTGGATCGACGGACACCTATTGGCTTCCGCCCTCCTCTCCAACTGCCAGCTCTGGACACTGGACCGCCAGCTTCATCAAGCGGCGGACGGCGCAGGAGTCAAGGTGTATCACCTCGCTTGAGAGATTAGCAGGCCTTCGAGTCTTCGGTAACTGTACATGAGCCAGCCACAACCCCCAGCGCCGTTCTCTTTGGTGGCGGAGATCACTCATCGTTGCCCTCTGCACTGCGTCTATTGTTCAAATCCCCTGGAATTGCGACGGGCGGAAGAGGAACTGACCACCCAAGACTGGCTACGGGTTTTGGAAGAGGCGCACGCCCTCGGTGTTGTCCAGCTCCATCTTTCCGGCGGCGAGCCGCTCGTTCGAAGGGACCTTGAATCTGTGGTGCGGCGTGGCCGCGAGCTGGATTTCTACACCAACCTGATTACCAGCGGAGCGGGTCTCACCCGAGAGAGAGCCGAGGCGCTCGCTGCCTGCGGTCTGGACAACGTCCAGTTGAGCCTACAAGCCTCGACCTCCGACCTTAACAATTCGATTGGAGGGCGAAAGTCCTACCAGGAGAAGGCGGAGGCAGCCGAAATCATCCGCCACTCAGGCCTTGCCTTCAGCATGAACGTGGTGCTGCACCGCTTCAATCTCGATCAGCTCGACGAGATCATCGATTTGTGCGCTGCGTGGGGCGCCGAGCGCCTGGAATTGGCCAACAGCCAGTACTATGGTTGGGCGCTCTTGAACCGCGCGGGGTTGCTGCCGACAAAAGACCAGGTGCTCAGGGCCGAGACCGTCTATGAAAAGAAGAAGGCCGAGTGCAAAGGCAGAATGGAGCTCATCTGGGTTCGGCCCGATTACTATGAACCGTTGCCCAAACCGTGCATGGGCGGCTGGGGACAGATTCACCTTATCGTCGGCCCCGACGGCTCGGCCCTCCCTTGCCCTGCGGCCAGCTCCATCCGGACGCTCCACTTCGAGAACGTGAGAGACTTCAGCCTGGGCTGGATATGGCGCGAGTCCCCCGCCTTTAACCAATTCAGAGGTTTCGACTGGATGCCGGACCCGTGTCGCAGCTGCGACCGGCGCTTCCAGGATTTTGGCGGATGCCGCTGCCAGGCCTTTGCCCTGACCGGCGATGCGGCACGGAC
>DATJKY010000755.1:0-5043 GCA_035490955.1 Terriglobia bacterium
CCTTCTCTTCCACACCAGCACATTCTGTTCTGACGAGGCCGCAACGTATTCGCCATTGGGAGAAAAGGCGACAGTAAGGATCGGAGCCTGGCTCTCTTGCAGGGTTTGCTCCAGCTTGCCGCCGGCCGACCAGATGCGCACTGTCTTGTCTTCACTTCCCGAGACTATCCAATTTCCATCCGGAGAGAATTCCGCCCAATGCACAGGTCCCTGGTGACCGGACAGCGTTTGGAGGAGCTTCCAGTCGGGCACCGAAAAGATGCGGACCTTTCCGTCCTCGCACGCCGTTACCACCTGTGAGCTATCCTGGGCAAATGACATATCCAGAACAGTGGCCTGATGGCCGCGCAGCGAGTCCACAAACTTGTGCTCACGCAGCTCCACGACGACGGGGTCGGGGGTGGAGCTCGACTCGATCTGCGCCAACAGCAGCCAGTGCCCGTCGGGAGAAACAGCAAAAAGGTTCGGTCTCCGCGTTAGCTCCGGAATGCTTATGTCGCCACCCCGATGGCTCTCGGGGTTCCAGAATTCGAACTGCTTCGACGTGTAAATGCCTAAATGCTTAATCTGCGGAAAATAGAAAATGGGGCCGATGCCTGGGTGACCGCCGATAGCGTTCAGTTTCTCGAAGAGGCTGTCTTGATCGATGTACCATTGGAAGCCGAGCAGTGGCGTCCGAGGGGGCACGCCCTTGCTGCCTTTTTCGCGGATCAACCCCATGCCTAGCAGGAAGAGCCGGGTGGCGGTGAGGAAATCCGCCGATTCGATATCGAGATCACTGACGTCCTCGAGGTGCGGGTGCAACACCTTGCGCAGCGCGCCATTTTCAAGCTCCATCAGTACCAACTTATCGCCGTGTTCAACCGCGAGCGTGGAACTGTCTGGCGAGAAGGCGCCGGAAGGAGAGTGATTGAGCGCCAGATGCCCTTCCACCCGTCCGTTGCTCACCCAGGAATAATGTGAGGCTGCGGTCGATTGGACACTCTCCACCTGAGCGTTTAGTGGTGGGACCAGGAAGGCACAGAGCCACAGCACTAATATCGCAGGCCCGCCGCCGAGGATTGCCGATAGATGAATCTGCGGTAAAAACAAGAAAAAGCGGATCCCTCGCTCCGCTCCGGCGCCCGAAGCCGCTCCGCGGCTCGGAGCTCTGGAGCGCAGAGCGGGCTCTGGGGCGCAAGGCGCTCGAGGTGACATGGTCGGGGCCTTTTTCGTCATCCTGCTAAACAATCTCTCCTCGCGCAATCCGATCTACCAGCTCCCGGTCTGCATCCAGAAAGTCATAGGAAGGCAAGGCTCGGCGAGGCGTCCATTCCACGGCTTCGAAGACCCGGTTCTCGATTGTGCCGCGAAACCTTCTGACCGCGAGGAAGACCACCTCCACGTAGCGGTCAGGATACCGATGACGCAACCGAAAGACCTCCTCACCCACCTCGGCTTCGATCGCCAACTCCTCGATGAGTTCCCGGCGCAGCGCCGCCTTCAGGTCCTCGCCGTCATGGACCTTCCCGCCGGGAAACTCCCATTGCAGCCCATAACGGTCTGAATGGTGACGTTGGCAGATGAGGATCGCTTCACCATTCAGTAGGATGCCGGCAGACACCAGAATGGGTTGCGCGTCACACATGGAACCTTTCAAAACGGAATTTGTCGTGCTGGGAATCGGCCAAAGGTTATCCTCATCTCAGTCTATCATAGCCCGATTTGCCGGATGCGGTGGTTGAGTTGGCGGCAGCAAGCCGAACACGACTTTAATTAAAGCTTGGGTGTACATTTCCAGTTCGGAGGAACAGATCAGTGATAACATGAGAGAGTGTGGCCTGAGGCCACAACCAAAAAGTAGATTCTTCGCTTCCCTCAGAATGACATCCCGAGCGTAGCGAGGGATCTGTTTTTCGTCCCGCAATGATCATGCCAACGAGTCGCACAGTACGGACAGGTCAGATAACCAATTTTGATTAGAAGGAAAGGCCCTGTGATGAACGGTAGAGTATATCGTGTAGCTGCAGTTCTGATCTTCGTTGTACTCGTGGCGAGCCTGCCCGCATCCGCACAGCAACCCGATTCCAACCTTACAACGAACGCATCAGGCCAACAGGCCGGCGGTACGCCATCGAGCCCGGCCGCGGTGTCCCCACCCGCGGATGCGGCCACGCCGAACAAGACGGTGCTGAAGGTCGGCAACCAGTCGGTCACCCAAGGCGACATGGACTTCGTCCTCCACAGTCTGGATCCGCAGAGCCGGAGAGCGTTGGCCCAGCAGGGTCTCCGCGCTCTTGCGGACCAGTATGTCACGATGTTGGTTTTGGCGCAGGAGGCCACGAGCAAGCACTTGGACCAGAACGCAGACTTTCAGCGCGAGCTTGCGGCACAGCGGGACCGGATGCTGGCCCAAGCCGAGTTTCAGAGCTTAACGAAACAGGTTCAGGTCACCCCAGAGGATATCAGCCAGTATTATGCAGCGCACGGCGCAGATTTTGACGAGATAAAGGCGCGCCAGATTGTTGTCCGCACCAAGCCTCCGAATGCCAAAGAAGACGTCCCGGGATTAACCCTGGAGGAGGGCCGAGCCCGCATGGAAGCGATCAAGAAGGCTCTGACCTCAGGCACCGACCCCAAGCAGGTTGCGAAGGATTTTGGCATCGCCAATCAGGTCATGGTTGAAGCGGAACCGCGGGCCATTCGCCAGTCAGCGCTGCCTGATACTCAGAAGGAGGCGTTGAAACTTAAAGACGGTGAATTTACAGCGATTCAGGAGATTGGGGGTAGTCTCGCCATGCTCCAAGTGGTGGGGCACGACCGACTAGAACTTAAGGACGTCTCGCACGAGATTGAGAACATCCTCCGCCGGCAGAAACTGGAGGCCGAGATCGCGGAACTCAAAAAGAAGAGCAACGTCTGGATTGACGAAGGCTACTTCAAAGTTGCGTCGGCACCCACGCCCGGGACAACTCCGACGCAGCCCCAAGGCAACCCGCCTGCCAAACCCTAGGCCAAACCTTCTCCTAAGGCTGAGTCCTGGCTCATTAGTTTTGAACAGTTCTGTTGAAAAGGTTGTGGAAAAGCGGGGACCCCACAAGGGTAAGATTTCGGCGCTGAATGTCTTCTAGCTCTTTGCACTAATGTGAAGCAATTGTTACACAGGATTTCACGGAGCCATCAGCTTTCAGAAGCCCTCGGCTTTCGACCACGATCTCTGGGATGCTTTTGCTGAGGACTGAGGGCTTCTGAATCCCCAATCCCGAATCCTAACTCCCAGGCCTCACAGCAGTGGCTGAGGCTTTTTGAGTTTGACCTCGATCACCTGATTTTCCTTCTCCAGCTCAAACTCCTTGCTAAAGGTTTGATGACGCTCAGCCGTCACAATCAAACGAATTGTGCCTTTGGGAAGGCTTGGGAACTTATAGTGACCCTGCGCATTGGTCTTGGCGCTATAGGAGAGCTTCTTGGAGCGCCTTAGCTTCGAGGGATCCCCAGGCTCGGTAAACTCAAGGGTCAGGCGAGCTTGATTAATAGGTTGTTCAGTCTGCGCATCAGTAACCGCCACCGTAAGGTTGACCCGTTCCCCTTCTTCAGATTGTGTTTGGGCCATTATCAGGGCTGCCTTCGAAGAATCCCAGACTGGTAGAGCTGACACCAGGGTTAACGCTTGGACCAGGACGAGCAAGCCGCGCTTTAAATCACAAGGTCGAAGGACGGGGTCTCTCTGCGTCTGGTCACGATTTGAGGTTAAGTCCCTGTTTCTGGTCATAAACTTGCGCTGCTATCATACCAGCCCCTTTTGAAGCTATGAAAAAATCGCGGCTGCTCTGACTTGCGGAAAGGCTTCCGCCTGTCCGAAAAGGCCCCACCCGCCAGTATTATAATTTGTGGGCCGAGGCTGCGCCTCGGCCAGCGGCCATGAGCACCATCAACAAGGATACCCCCTGCCTCTTCATTACCACAGTCGCCCGGTATCGCCCGCCAGTATTTCAGACCGACGCCCTCAAGGGCGTTGCCTGATGGCCCTGGACGATGAACCATTGCGAATGGACTTGGAGAGGATTGATTGGCGGAGGCCACGATAGCGCTTTCCATCCGAGACGCAGCCTCGGGTGGAAGATTTGGTGGTTGGACTGTGGCTCGGAAAGGCGTAAGCCTCTCCGCAAGTGGGGGCGGCAGAACCGCCAATGGAAGTTACCCCTAAACGCAAGTATCTGTGATTCAGAAGAGGCGGAAACTGACCTCCACCAGCATGCGCACGTTCACCGGGGTGCCGTTGCGCACGGCCGGCTTAAACCGCCACGTCCGAATGGTTTCGATGGCCTTCTCGTCGAGGCCGAGGCCTAGGGGCTTCACCACCTTTGCTTCGCGCACGTTCCCCGCCGCATCCACGATGATCTGAACCACCACCACACCGGAGAACTTAGCCTTGCGTGCCTCCTCGGAGTAAGGCGGGTCGGGGGAATAGATGGGGATTGGCGCGCTCACTCCGCCGCCCACACTAAAGAGTCCGCCCCCAAAGCCGCCACCCTGGCCAGGACCTAGCCCACCTCCCTTGCCTGAGCCGATGCCTGTGCCCTCGCCGGTGCCGATGCCGCCACCCGTTCCCGGACCATTGGAGGCAGGGCCGTTAACCCCCGTAGGATCTCCCCACGGCATGTTCTGCGCCATCTGCGGCAGCTTCAGATCAGGGGGGCCCAGCAGGGTGGGTTGCATAGGCAGCTTGGGTTCAGGATTCGGTAGCTTGGCCATGGGAGGAGTGAACTGAGTCCAGGCAAACTTCGGTACCGCACCCCTGGATGGGGGTGTAGGCGAGCGATCGCCGCCGCCACCACCGCCACCCGCCTGCTTGGCGGCAGGAGGCAGTTGCGGCAAATAGGGAGAGATATCCGTGACCTCGAACTTCGGAGAAGCCTTCACGGTTTGCTGACCCATCCGACTGATGACAAAGGGCAACACCATGGCCCCGATCACTAGCAGGTGCGCGAGTAGGGAATTGACCCATGATACGGTCTGGTGCGCATAGTCCTGCATGATGTCGGGGGGATACTCGCGCTTCCT
>DATJKY010000756.1:0-9874 GCA_035490955.1 Terriglobia bacterium
TCTGGAGGTGAAATATCAGTTGACAACAGCCCTCGCCCGCTTGCGGGAGAGGGGGGACCGCGAAGCGGTGGGTGAGGGCCTCGCTGATTTTGGAAGAAGAAAACAACCCCTCACCCCCGGCTTCGCCGTACCCTCTCCCCTAGGAGAGGGCCGTTATCAACTGCGGCCCGCTGTGAATCCAAATGTAGAAACTCGAGGGCACGGCTGAAGTCGGGCCCTGATACGGCAAATTTGTTGCGCGAATTCGCGTCACCAAGCACTACAGAGCGGGACAGTGAATCGGTATCTCAAGCTGATCGCAAAAAAACCATAAAGTTATCTCGGCCTTCTCCGCCTCGGGAATAAGAGCAAAGATGGCACCCACCGAAGTACACACTCCCATCTCCACGGCTCAAACCCTGCGAATACTTTACCTGGAGGATAACCCACACGACGCCAGGCTTTCCCTAGGGCAGTTGAAACAAGCCGGCTTCGAACCCATGGCGGATGTGGTGGGTACTGCAGAAGAGTTTACGGAAAGGCTGCGCTCGACCCGTTACGACCTCGTTTTGGCGGACTACAGCATTCCCGGTTGGTCAGGCATGGCGGCCCTAGAGGTACTGCAACAAGAGCAGAAGGAACTTCCGTTTGTCGTCGTCACGGGAGCGCTGGGGGAGGAGGCAGCCGTCGAATGCATTAAGCAGGGCGCGGCTGACTTCATTGTTAAAGACCACTTGTCTCGCTTACCCCTGGTTGTCCGAAGGGCGCTAGAAGAGAGGGCCTTGCGAGGGGAAAAGTTTCGGGCGGAGGCGGCCCTGCGTGACAGCGAAAGGCGTTTCCGAGCTCTTGTTGAGAATAGTGCCGATGGATCTGCGCTCGTGACGGCTGACGGGACTTACGTCTACTCTAGCTTCGCCGGCAATGATGTGTTGGGCTACACTCCGAAGGAACTTGTCGGCCGCAATGTTTTCGAGCTAATTCATTCCGCCGACCTCAAGGATGCGAGAGAATTGTTCACTCAGCTTCTTCGGGAGCCCGGCAGGGTGTTGGCCGGTCACTTCCGTTTCCACCACAAGAACGAGTCCTGGCGGTGGATTCAGGTGGTTGGCAAGAACCTGCTGTCTGACCCCAGCGTTGGGACAGTTGTCGTCAATTACCGTGACGTCACTGAGTCAAAGCGTGCCGATGACGAACTTGCGGCTTCCGAGGAGAGATTCCGCAAGGCCTTCAACGCCAGTCCGGAGCCGATGACGATCAGCCATTGGCCGGAGGGGCGGTACGTCGACTGTAACGAAAGCTTTCTGCGCATCACGGGTTATCGTCGCGAGGAGGTGATAGGCCGCACGGACACTGAGGTGAGATTCTGGCCGAAACCGGAAGATCGCGCCCGCTGCATGCGGTTCCTGGAGGAACACGCCCGAGCCATTGACCTGGAGGTCCTCTTCGGCGACAAGTCCGGGAAGGAAAGGACAGGGCTTTACTCGGCGGAACTCATCGAAATCCGAGGCGAACAGTGCGTGCTGGCGGTGATGAAGGATGTTACAGAGCGTCGCTCACTGGAAGAGCAGTTACGCCTGTCGCAGAAGATGGAGGCGGTCGGTCAATTGGCAGGTGGCGTTGCACACGATTTCAATAACCTGCTGACGGTCATTCTTGGTTACAGCATCCTGCTTTTGAGAGACTTGAGGCCTGAAGACCCTCGACGAGCTCCATTGGAGGGAATTCAACAGGCTGCTGATCGGGCTGCCGCCCTCACCCACCAACTCCTCGCCTTCAGTCGCCGGCAGGTGCTGGCTCCCCGCCTGTTGGATTTGAACGTGGTTGTAGCAGACATGGATAAGATGCTGCGTCGGCTCATTGGAGAGCACATCGAGTTGTCGACGGTCCTGGCCCCGGATTTGGCTCTCGTAAAGGCCGACCCCGGTCAGATCGAGCAGGTAATCATGAACCTGGTCGTGAATGCCAGCGATGCTATGCCGACCGGCGGCAAGCTCACCATCGAAACGACCGATGTTGAGCTGGACGAAGCTTGCGGTTGCATTCACACGGTTGGCACTCCCGGTCCTTGCGTCATCCTCACCGTCAGTGATACCGGTCACGGCATGGATGAGGGCACGCGAGCCCGTGTCTTCGAGCCGTTTTTCACGACCAAGGAAAAGGGGAAGGGTACCGGATTGGGATTGGCCGTCGTCTACGGGATTGTCAAGCAGAGTGGCGGCAGCGTCTGGGTTTACAGTGAGCAGGGACTCGGAACCACTTTCAAGATCTATCTGCCCAAGGTTGAAGCCACCTCCGAGAAGCCTGAGGCAATTACCGCGTACAAGAGAGCGCGGCGGGGCACGGAAACCGTCCTGCTTGTCGAGGACGAGACTGCCGTCCGTTCGTTGCTCCGAGACATCCTCGAATCGAACGGATACGTCGTGCTCGAGGCTAGCCGGGCCGCAGAGGCGCTGGAAACTTCCGAGAGGCACAGAGGACCTATCCAGCTTCTGTTAACAGACGTGGTAATGCCCGGCATCAGCGGACGGAAGCTGGCCGACCGCCTCAAGACATTGCGGCCCGAAACTCGGGTCCTCTACATGTCAGGATACACGGACACCGCCATCGTCCAACACGGGTTGCTGGAACCGGGTGTGGCCTTTCTGCAAAAGCCTTTTACGCCCGAAGCCTTGTCGCGAAAAATCCGCGAGGTCCTGGATGGATAATCGGCTTAAATCACTTTTGTGACTTTGTCGGCCTGAGGTCCTTTTTGGCCTTGTATAACTTCGAACTCGACGGTGTCTCCTTCTTGCAGAGTTTTGAAGCCGTCCATTTCAATCGCCGTATAGTGAACAAACACGTCGGGCCCGCCGTCCTGCCCGATGAAGCCGTAACCCTTAGTGTTGTTGAACCACTTCACTTTGCCTTGAAGTCGTGCCACTTGCATTCCTCCTAGAGTTTGCTTTTCAGTTCCAACCGTCGCCGCGAAAAAGAGCCCAGAGTCCTCGGTTTGTTCCTCTAATCTGTCCTCCCTATCCTCACAATCCGACCATTCCCGCGCAAATAAATATATGGAGCGGATGCCGCTTGTCAAGAGGGATTTGTAAATAAAAGCAAACGAGCGGCAGATGCCTTCGCTCGGCTCAAAGCAAGCTTTTCGTTTCGTCCCTCGAAAATGCGTCGAAAGTCAACCAACCCTGTCATTCTCAGGAGCTCCCAAAGCGACCCACGAAGAATCTGCTTAACGATGAAGAACAGAAGAAGCAGATTCCTCTCCCGCCCCGGCGCTCGAAGCTCTGGAGCGCAGTGCGCATGCGGGATCGGAATGACAGGTTGGGGAACTTTCATCCATCTATGAAGGAATCGACGGGACGATGTACTCGTTCAGGTCCTTGTTTCTGCCCAGCAGCCACAACAGACCTATAAGAGTCTTCGCGTCTTCAAACTTGTGGGCGAGGAGCCGCTGGCGGAGTTGATCGGACGTGAACTTCCCGATCCGGATGCGCTCATCGGCTTCCGGGCGAGCCTTGAAGTGTTTCAAGCCACGCGCTTCAAGCAGGTGCATCCGCTCGTTGAGAAAACCGGGGCTCGGATAAAAGCTGAAGAGCAGCTTGAAGGACTGAGCGCGATAACCGGTCTCCTCCAGCAGTTCCCTTCGCGCCGCCTGCGCCGGATTCTCGCCGGCCTGAAGTGAACCTGCCACCAGCTCCCACAAGGGTTTGCGTGCCGCGTAGCGGAACTGGCGAACCAGCACCACCTTCCCGTCGGGCAAGTGCGGCAGAACAACCACCGACCCCGGGTGGCGTACCACCTCGCGGATTACGCTGAGGTTACCGGGTTCAATGATCTGGTCGACGGCGAGCTCAAGCACTTTGCCCTTATAGATGGTCCTGCTTTTCAGGAGGCGAAAGGTCGCTGCCATGGTTCAATTAGCCAGGTCGAATTTCTCAATCAAGGCCTTCGCATCCTTGGGAGCCTCGATCGCCTTAAGCTGCGATTTGTATTGTGTCATCTTCTCCTTCAGTTTGGCGTCGCTTTCCTTCTGCGCTTTGTAGGCTGTCACCTGTTCCTTCGTGGCTGACGCGTCCTGGCTTGCCTTATCGAGGCAGCTCAGAACTTCGTCCATGGCGTTGATGGCAAGGGTTAGCTTGGTGAGGCAAGACTTCTGATGGAAGGCCCTTTCGAAATTGTCCAGACTCTCCTTCTTCACAGCGTCCACGGTGGTAACGAGACCCTGCTTAAACTCATCGATCATTGCCTGTTCATCCTTACAAGCCTGCGCGAAAAGCGCCTGAGGAGCGTGGGCGTTGACCAAAACCGCGGTGGCAGCAAGGCCGATACGGAGCATGACTTTCATGGGTCCGCCTCCACTAAGTGTGTTGGTTGGTCCCCTTGGAAACGCCAGGCTGCTCCTGACGTCGCGGAGCACCAATGATGCCCCATGGTAGCACAGATTAGCGTGTGACGAGATACTTCGACAAAGACTGACTGGGAATCGCTTCCGGTTATACCGCCTTTGGGCTATAATAACATGTTAGTAGCTTGGTGCGGACACCGACACTTCATTGTATTTGTGAAACCCAGTACCTAGGCGTGGAGGCCGTTTTCGCGCCAATAACCCAATTGAGAGCTTGCTGAGATGACGATTACGACCGTGATTGCGGATGACGAACAGCCGGCACGGGACGAGCTGGCCTACTTGCTGAGAGACTTTCCCGATATCGAAGTCCTGGGGCAGGCAAGGAACGGTGTTGAGACGGTGGCCCTGGTGCGAGAGCTAAGTCCTCACTTGTTGTTCCTCGATGTGGAAATGCCGGGGCTCGATGGGCTTGAGGTGATCAAGAAGCTGGTTGAGAAAAAGGCGCGGCTGCCCTATTTTGTCTTTGTCACCGCCTACGATCAGTACGCCGTGCAGGCCTTTGAAGTTAGCGCCGTCGACTACTTGCTGAAGCCCATCGCCCGTTCGCGTCTGGAGCGCGCCATGGAGAAGGTCCGGCGAGTAATGGAAGCTACAGAGTCCACTCAGGAGAAACTCAACCGCCTGATGAAACTGTTCGAGGAACGTCCCATTCCTCAGAAGAGCAAATTGGTGGTGCGGAGCGGGGGTCGGCTATCGCTGGTAGACTCCGACGAAGTCATCTATGCCAGCATTGAGGACGGCGTGATCAGCATCGTTACCCGGGACTTGGAGGGCCATTCTAATTTCCGTACCATGGAAGAGCTTCAGGCCAATCTCGACCCCAGGACCTTCTGGCGGGTGCATCGCTCGTACCTCATCAATACCAATCGCATCAGAGAAGTCGTTCCCTGGTTCAAGAGTTCCTATCAACTGAAGATGGACGACCGGAAGCAGACCGAAATCCCGGTTAGCCGCGCTCAGACGCGCAAGCTGCGCGAACTGCTCAACCTGTGAGACTCTCCGTGGTCACAATTCGCTGATCTCGCTTCGTCGCGACGCGCTGAAGTATTCCTCGATGGCGTGCACCAATCCCGCAATCGTGGATTGCTTGGCTTCGATGCTGGCGTGGAGCCCAAGCTTTCGAATGGTATGGGAAGCGATTGGGCCGATGGAGGCAAGCGCAATTCCCGCCAACGCCTCGCGCATTCGCTCTTCACCCATCAATTTGGCGAAGTTGGACACCGTCGAAGAGCTGGTGAAGATAATCGCGTCAGGCCGGGGCGTGAGAAGCCGGTCGATTTCACCCGGAGGAAGAGAGGGTGCCACGGTTTCGTAGGCCTCCACCGCCTCCACACTCGCACCTCTTTCCTTGAGCACCCGAGGCACAAGATCGCGTGCCACTTTGGCACGCGGTATGAGGAAGGTCTTGCCTCGCACATCATGATTGCTGAGCGACTCTAGCAGCCCTTCAGCCCGGTATTCGGTGGGAACGAAGTCTACGCTCACGCCGGCCTGAACCAGCGCCGCTGCCGTGGCCGGGCCGATGGCACCGACTTGCAGTCCGGCCAGGTCGCGCACATCGCCGCCGCATGCCCTGAGACGCGCGAGGAAGCTAAGCACCCCGTTCACAGAAGTAAACAACAGATAGTCGAACTCAGTAAGGCGACGGATCGCTTTGTCGAGCGGTTCCCAGGAGGCGGGATTGCGGATCTCGATGGTCGGGAACTCCGTGACATCGGCGCCCAGCGCAACAAGTGCTCGCCGGAGTTCGCCTGACTGTTCCCGGCGACGCGTGATGACAATGCGTTTCCCGGAGAGCGGCAAAGAAGACGGCAGACGGTGTACGGTAGACGGCATAGGGGCAACGAATAGCGAGTAGTGAATAGCGAGTCGGGAAGGCCCGGCTGACGATTTGCTACTCGATGGGTGGCGCATACATCGCCCATTTTGCGATGTATGCGACCCTTGAAGATCGGCTGAAAGCTGAAGGCCAATGCAAAATCTAAAATCCCAAATCCAAAATCGCCCGGGCTCCCTGGTCGAGAAGGTCCTCGGCCAAAGCCGTGCCGGCACCTTCCGGATCGCAAGCCGAACCAGCCGTTGCCGAACGCAGCAGTTGACTGCCGTCAGAACGGGCGACTATGCCGACAAGGTGAAGTTCACCACCCTCGAGGCGAGCGTGGGCGGCGATGGGGGCCTGACAGCCACCACCCAGATGACGTAGCGCAGCGCGCTCGGCGCGAATGGCGCGGTGGGTGGCAGGGTCATCCAGAAGGCGAACGGCGTTCCTTATGTGATCATCGCCCTCGCGAATCTCGATCGCCAGTGCCCCTTGTCCTACTGCAGGACAGATCTCGTCGACCGCAAAGTACTGCCGAATCCTGTGGCCGAAAGCCAGGCGATGGATGCCCGCCGCGGCCACCACCAGCGCGTCGCAGTCTCCCTTGTCGAGTTTTCTGAGCCTGGTGTCGAGGTTCCCTCGCATCGGGACCAGCTCGAGATCCTGGCGCAGGTGACGCAGTTGAACCTGACGTCGCAGGCTGCTCGTTCCCACCCGCGCCCCAGGCTTTAGTTCAGCGCACGGCAAGCTGGCGATAAGGACGTCGCGGGCATCTTCACGCCGCGGGACGGCGGCCACGCACAAACCCTCCGGTTGCTCCGTGGGGAGGTCCTTTAAACTGTGAACTGCCACATCGACTTCCCCCGAGAGCAGCGCCTCCTCAATCTCCTTAATGAACAGTCCCTTCGTTCCCGATTGAACAAGCGAGACATTCGCCAGTTTGTCACCCGTGGTCTTGATAATTCGGATTTCAACGGCATGGCCCGCGGCCGCAAGGTGGTCCAGCACGAAGTTGGCCTGCCAAAGGGCCAGCTTGCTTCCGCGCGATCCGATAATGACCCTCATAAAGGCAGTTACTCTAGTGGCGAGTGGCCAGTGGCTAGCCGCGCCTCACCGGCCATAATTACTAGGCCAATAACCACTAGCCACCGTTATTTACTCTGCTACTCCAAAAATCTTACGAATGACCTGCACCAGAGCCCTGTGTTCCGGGCTGCCCGCTCCACTCTTCAGTTCGGTGATAGGGCCGTGCAAAATCTTGTTGAGGATACCTTGGGTAAGGGCCTCCACGGTCTCCCGTTGTTCAGGGGTGAGGGAGGTCAGCCGTCCTTGGAAACGTTCCATCTCGCCCTGGCGGATACGCTTCAGTTTCTCCTCGAGAGCCATAATCGTCGGTACCACCTCTCGCGAGGCAAAGTGGCGCATCATCCTTTGCACTTCCTGCTCCACGATCTCCTCCGCCCAAGCGGCCTCGCGTTGGCGCTGTTTGATGTTGGCTTCAACCACGCCCTGCAGATCATCGATGTCATAGACAAAAGCAGCATCCAGGTCGTTAACGGAAGGATCGACATCGCGAGGTACGCTTATGTCCACAAAGAAGATCGGGCGGTTCCTGCGGGCCGCGATCATTCTCTCGGCCCGGTTTTTGGTGATGATGAAGTGGGGAGCACCGGTCGAACTGATGATGATGTCAGCCTGATCGATGTACTCGAAGATTTGATCGAACTGTATGGCCGTGCCGCGAAATGCGTGCGCCAACTGTACTGCCTTTTGGTAAGTGCGATTGGTGACCAGAATGGCGCCGGCGCCGCTGGAGAGCAGATGTTTGGTCGCCAGTTCACTCATCTTACCGGCGCCAATAACAAAAATGGTCTTCCCCGCCAGGTTGCCAAAGATCTTCTTGGCGAGTTCCACGGCCGCGTAGGGGACCGAAACGGCGGCGGTGCCGAGGGCTGTCTCCCGTCGAACACGGCGGCCAACCGCCAGCGCCTGATTGATGACGTCATGGAGCGTCCCGTTCAGCGTACCTGCGGCCTGTGCAGTCAAGAACGCCCGCTTCATCTGGCCCAGTATCTGTGGCTCCCCCAAGATCATGGAGTCCAAGCTGGAGGCCACCCGAAACAGGTGCCGCACAGCATCCCGCTGGCGATGCCAGTAGAAATAACTCTCGTACTCCCGCAGGTCACACCGGTGGTAGCCGGAGAGAAACTGGCGAATGGCAGTCGCCGCGTCGTCTTTATCATCAGCGTTCGCGACTACTTCGACGCGGTTGCAAGTGGATACGATCATGCCCTCCAGAATGCCATCGTAACCCATGAGGTCTTTGAGCGCCTGGACAAGGGTTGACTCCTGCACGTGCATGCGTTCGCGCACCTCTACAGGCGCCGTGCGATGGTTCATTCCTGCCAGGACGAGATTCATATTGGAAACTAGAAGCTCGAAACTGGAAATTGGAAATCGGAAGCTGGTTGTTGGTTTTCGCGAATTTCCATTTTCCAGTTTCTATTTTCCGGTCACGGGCTGCCAAGCTTGGGGAAAAAGCCGTGCTGGCTGCTCAGGAAACTAATCCCCAGGAACGTCACCATAACGGCCGCAAACCCAAAAATGGCCAGGTAGGCAGCACGGCGGCGCCGTCCACTCCCGCTCAAGCGGGTCGAAAACAAGATAAGATAGATGATCCAAGTCACCAAAGAGGCTACTATCTTGGGATCGAGTTGCCATGGCCCACGCCAAGTCCGACTGGCCCAGACAACCCCCGTCAGGATTCCCAGGCTGAGAAACACCAGCCCGAAGACCAGCGACCTATAGTAGAGCTCGTCACAGACTTCCAAAGGAGGCAGCCGATAGTAGAAGGCCCGGGGTTTCTTTGATTTAAGCTCGCTTTCCTGTATCAGGTACATGATGGCGCCCACGGAGGTCAGGAACAGCCCGGTGTAACCCAGCATCATCGAGGCTATGTGAACCAGCAGCCATCCTCCCCGGAGCCCGCCGGCCGAGAGCGATGGGGGAGGCTGAAGGGCGCTGATCAGGCTCAGCACAAAGACGAAGGGCAGCATGAAAATGCCCAAAGATGTGATGGGGTACCTCAAGTAAACCGCAAAAAAGGCCGCAGTCAGCGTGAAGACGAATAGGGACAGCGCACTACGAACATCTGTCGGCTGTAGGCGACCTGTCTGGGCCGTCGTAATCGCCAGAGTTGCGGCATGAAGCAAGAGACCCAGGCCTAGCGCTCCCAGAGACCAGGGCGAGAGACGGGGACGTCGTCGTCTCACCGAAGGGAGGATGAGGACAAGCGCGAGTCCGTAAAAGGCGACTGCAGCCCACAGCAGGGTGGTGTGCACAGCAACCTCGACAATCCAGCGCAATATAGATTAATTATAACATCTGGCCAGCGAGGCTCGTTTTTCTCAGCGCGGCGGGGTAGTGTCTCAGTTTGAATTTCTGAGCGCAGTCCGTCGGGCGAGTCGCGCGATTAGGCGGGAACGTACGTCAACCGGATCAAGTCATCGGCGATTAAATCGCTGGCCACCAGGTGGAGCGGCGGCCGGGGGCCGGCAAAGAATGGCGTGCCGCCACCAAGCACGACGGGGCGGAGGTAGAGTTGATACTCATCGATAAGACCGGCTTCGGTCAGGCTTTGCGCCAGGGCTGGTCCGCCAACTTGAATCTCGCCAGCC